>NZ_JARVSI010000037.1:0-48009 GCF_030209255.1 Pseudomonas sp. CFBP2511
CGCCCGCCAGAAGCCCACCCAATGCGCCAGTGTGCTCAATTCCATCGTGCAACCGGGCAGCTTCAAACATAGCGCCGCCCCCTCTGCCCAGTCATGGCAAAGCTATCGGTGAGCCAACCCGAAAGCTTGATGGAGTCATGCGGCGGTTGATAGTCCATGTACGTTGTCTGTCCTTGAACGCTATTGATTCACGGCCGGTCTGCCTCAGACCCACTTCGTCTTCATAAGGCGAACTGTACACAGTGGCCCGCTGAATTTCTGCGACACAGTTCGAAAAAGATACAACAATCGCATCGTGCCTACTCGAAAAAATGCCATTTCCTACGCGTGAAGTTCTGACCGCTTTGCCCGATCAACAAAGCGTGATGCTGGACAACCCCAGATTGACCCAACTGCAACGGCCATGCACATCGCTGGACGTACGACACTGGCGCAGTGTCCTGAAACGCATCAACCGCATGCGTTCTGCCGCCTGACACCGGACCAACAGCGTTGACACCCCGACCGCCAAAAAACATGATGCATCCAACCTCAAAAACCGGAACGCACTCATGGGCGACAAGAAAAAGCTGTTGCTGACTGGCGCAAGCCGGGGGATTGGTCATGCCACGGTCAAGCATTTCAATGCCGCAGGCTGGGAAGTGTTCACCGCGTCCAGGCAGAACTGGGTGGATGACTGTCCGTGGGCGGAGGGGCTGCTCAATCATATCCATCTGGACCTGGAAGACATCGACAGCGTCAGTGCCAGCATGGCGGCGATCAAAGACAAGCTCGGCGGGCGTCTGGATGCGCTGGTGAACAATGCGGGCGTTTCGCCGAAGACGCCGGAAGGCGGTCGCATGGGTGTACTGGAGTCGGATTACAGCACCTGGATCAAGGTCTTCAACGTCAACCTGTTCTCCACCGCACTGCTGGCGCGCGGGCTGTTCGATGAGTTGAAGGCCGCCAAGGGCAGCATCATCAATGTCACCTCGATTGCAGGCTCGAAAGTGCACCCTTTTGCCGGTGTCGCTTACGCCACGTCCAAGGCGGCGCTTTCTGCGTTGACCCGTGAGATGGCCTTCGACTTCGGCCCGCACGGGGTCAGGGTCAATGCCATTGCGCCGGGCGAGATCGACACCTCGATCCTGTCGCCCGGCACAGCGGAAATCGTCGAGCGGCTGGTGCCGATGCACCGTCTGGGCAAGCCCGAAGAAGTGGCCTCATTGATCTACTTTTTGTGCACCGCCGGTGCTTCTTATGTGAATGGCGCAGAAATTCACGTCAACGGCGGTCAGCACGTCTGATTCAACGGGTGCCGGGCACGTTTGCCGGCACCCGCCGCACGCCTAACCGGCTTATCCACACCGAAGCGACAATCACTCCGCCGCCAATCAGCAGGCGGGTGAGGTCTTCGTGCTGGTTCCAGATCAGCAGGTTGACCAGCAGCCCCAATGGCACATGCAGGTTGTTCATGACGGCCAGGGTGCCGCCATTGACGCTACACGCGCCTTTGTTCCACCAGTACATGCCCAACGCCGTCGAACACAGGCCGAGAAACAGCAGCACGATCCATTGGGTCGGTGCTTCGGGCAGGTGTTGCGGGTTGCCGAACATCAGGAACGCGGGCAGCACCACGGCCAGCGCACCCAGATAAAAGTAGCCGAAACGTCGGTAATGCGGCAGGTCGCTGGGGTGGCGCGCCACCAGATGTTTGTACAGCACCTGCCCGGCAGCGTAGGTGAAGTTGGCAACTTGCAGCAGCAGGAAGCCGCCGAGAAAATCGCCGTCCAGGCCGTCGTAACGAATCACGCCTGCGCCCAGCACAGCGACCAGCGCCGCCAGCAAGGCCCAAGGGTTGAAGCGCCGGTTGAGTGCGTCTTCGATCAAGGTGACGTGCAGCGGCGTGAGGATGGTGAACAGCAGCACTTCCGGCACCGTCAGCACCCGGAAGCTCAGGTACAGGCAGACGTAGGTAACGCCGAACTGCAAGGCGCCGATCAGCAGCATGCCGCGCATGAATCGCGGCTCGACCTGACGCCAGCGGGTCAGTGGAATGAACACCAGACCGGCCAGCACCACACGGATCAGCACGGCAAAGTAACTGTCAACGTGCCCCGCCAGATAGACACCGATCAGACTGAATGAAAACGCCTGAATCAGTGTGACGAAAAGTAGATAACCCATGCCCGCCCCTCGTTTTTGAAGGGCGCGACCATAGCGGTTTGCGCAACCTGCTGTCCACCGACAGACCACTGACGGGCCATTGCTTTTTGACGCCAACCCAGCGGCACGACCTGCGTTACCCGTCACAATTATGACAGACGCATTATTGACGCACATGTCGTCGCTTTCGACGAAAATATAGCCTATATCACGCAACTTTTCCTGAATAAGGGGTCTTACACCGGGGCGCTGCAATATTGACTTCATTACCTAAAATCTTCGTCGCCTGGAGTAACGCTATGATATTCAACACAAAAGATTTTGGAGCTTTGGGCGACGGCGTCACGAACGATACAGCAGCAATTCAGGCTACGATCGATGCGGCCGCAGCGGCGGGGGGTGGTGAAGTGGTTCTGGCGGCAGGGACCTACATCGTGTCCGGTGGCGAAGAGCCTTCCGATGGCTGCCTGATGCTTAGAAGCAACGTCACCCTGTCAGGTGCCGGCATGGGCGAGACGATCATCAAGCTCGCGGACGGCTCGGACACCAAGGTCACCGGCATCGTCCGCTCGGCCTACGGTGAAGAAACCCACGACTTCGGCATGAAGAACCTCACGCTGGACGGTAATCGGGACGCCACCACCGGCAAAGTGGACGGCTGGTTCAACGGGTACATTCCGGGCTCTGACGGCAAGGACTCGAACGTCACCCTGGACAGCGTCGAAATCAAGGATTGCTCGGGATACGGGTTCGACCCGCACGAGCAGACCGTCAATATGGTGATCAAGAACAGCGTGTCCCACGGCAACGGCCTGGACGGCTTCGTGGCCGATTACCTGAGCGACAGCGTGTTCGAGAACAACGTCGCGTATAACAACGATCGTCACGGCTTCAACGTGGTGACCAGCACCCACGACTTCACCCTGAGCAACAATATCGCCTACGGCAATGGCAGCACCGGCATCGTGGTGCAGCGCGGCAGCGAAAACATTCCCTCCCCCGCCAACATCACCATCACCGGCGGCGCGGTCTATGGCAACGGTGCCGAAGGCGTGCTGATCAAGCTGTCCAGTCAGGTATCGGTCAGCGGCCTGGACATTCACGGCAACGGCAGCGCGGGCGTGCGCATTTATGGCAGTTCCGGGGTGGATGTCTTTGATAACACGCTGAGCAACAACTCCCTCGGCGCACCGGTGCCGGAGATCATCATTCAGTCCTATGACGACACCACTGGTGTCTCCGGCAAGTACTTCAACGGCAGTGACAACCTGATCCGTGGCAACCTGATCACCGGCAGCGACAACTCTACCTACGGCGTGGCCGAGCGCAACGAAGACGGCACCGATCGCAACAGCATCGTCGGCAATACCATCAGCCACACCAGTAAAGGCCTGACGCTGGTTTACGGTGATGGCAGCTTTGCGGGCGATGCGTTCCCGCTGGTTACCGTGCTGGGCACAGAGGCCAACGACGTTATTACCGGCGGTGCGGCACACGAGCTGATCTTCGGTCTGGCGGGCAAAGACACTCTCGACGGCGGCACGGGCGACGACATTCTGGTCGGCGGTGCCGGGGCCGACAAACTGAGCGGCGGCGCAGGTGCCGATACCTTCCGTTTCGATCAACTGACCGACAGCTATCGCACGGCGACCACCAGCGCTACCGACCTGCTCACTGACTTCGACGTCAGCCAGGACCGCATCGATCTGGCGAACCTGGGCTTCACCAGGCTGGGCAGCGGCAAGAACGGCACGCTGAATATCAGCTACAACGCCACCCTGGACCGCACCTACGTCAAGTCACTGGACGTCGATGCAAGCGGCAACCGGTTCGAGCTGGGCCTGACCGGCAATTTGAAAGACACACTCAATGCCAGTCACTTCATCTTCCAGCACGTGACGGAAGGCACCGCAGGTGGCGATACCCTGACCGGTACGGCGGGCAACGATGTCATCAACGGCAATGCCGGCGTGGACCGCATCGATGGCGGCGCGGGTGCAGACACGATCAATGGCGGTGCCGATGCCGACACACTGACCGGGGGCGCAGGCGCCGACGTTTTCGTCTACAGCTCGCGCCTGGACAGCTACCGCAATTACACCGCTGGCGGGCCGAAGCAGAGCGACACCATCGTTGACTTCAACGTCGCCGAAGACCGCATCGACCTTTCCGCCATTGGCCTACGCGGGCCGGGCGATGGCAGCGCGAACACCCTTTACCTGTCGCTGAACGGCGATGGCAGCAAAACCTACGTCAAGACCAATGCGGTTGACACCACCGGCAATCGTTTCGAGATCGCCCTGGAAGGCAATCTGCTCGACAAACTCGGCGCGTCCAACTTCATCTTTTCCAGCGCATCGACCACCAATCAGGCACCGGTGCTCAACACGCCGCTGATAGATCAGAACGTTACCGAACTGAAACCGTTCTCGTACGCCGTGCAGCCCGGCAGTTTCAGCGACCCGGACAGCACCGCACTGACCTACAGCGCGACACTGGCCGACAACAGCGCCCTGCCCGACTGGCTGAAATTCGACAGCAAGACCCTGACATTCAGCGGCACACCAGGTGGCACAGCTTCAGGGCTCTATTCCGTGCTGCTGACAGCCAGCGACGCGACAGGCGCTTCGGTGGCGGACAGCTTCGCGATCAATGTGGGCAACGTCGCACCGGGCATCATCACCGGCACCGAAAGCGCCGAAGCACTGTATGGCACTGAGGGTAACGACACTTTGCTGGGCCTGGGTGGCGACGACACCTTGCGCGGCGATACCGGGGCCGACGTCCTCAACGGCGGAGCGGGCCGCGACGCCTTGTACGGCGGCGCCGATGCCGACACGTTCGTCTACAGCGCGCTCACCGACAGCTACCGTGACTACGACGCAGGCGGGCTGACCGCGACGGACACAATCTTCGATTTCACCCCCGGCCAGGACAAGATCGATGTCTCCGCCCTGGGCTTTCTGGGGCTGGGCAACGGCGAAAACCACACCCTGTACATGACGCTCAACGAGGCTGGCGACAAGACCTACGTCAAATCCGCTACCTCCGATGCCGAAGGCAATCGCTTTGAAATCGCCTTGAGCGGCAACCTGATCAACACCCTGAGTGACGCAGACTTTGTGTTTGGCCAACGTGAGTCTCAGGAGATTCTTTATTTGCCGACGCTGGGCCAGTCCAACGCGCGCCTGCTGCGCATGACCGAGGACGACAACCAGTCCGGCACCTCGGAAATGGCCAAGGACCTGACCCGCTATACCGATTACGACGTGCGCAGCCAGTTCAAAGACGCCAACGGTGATGCCATCGACCTGGCGGTAGGCGGCAGCACCGTCGTCGGTTACTCGACCGGCACCCCGGAAGAGCAGCGTATTTCCTGGTGGCTGACCGATACCGATCAACCTGGCCAGGCGCTGCTGCGTGCCACCGAGCTGCTTAAGGCGCAACTGGCGTCGTTGACGGCCATCGACAAAGTCACCACCGGCATTATCTGGAGTCAGGGCGAAGAAGCCGCTCAGGAAATAGCCCGGGCCACTGATAAACAAGCTGCGGCCGACCTGTACAAGGCATCGACCCTTAAGGTGTTCGACTACTTGCACGCGCAGATAGGCGACTTCAAGGTGTACCTGGCAGAAACCGGCCATTACCAGGCACAGGCAGCCGAAGCACGCGGCTACCCTCAGGAAAAAATCAACGCCATTGTCGAAGGTGCGGGTTATGTCCGCGCCGCTCAGGAAGCCATCGCCAGCGAACGCAGCGACATCAAACTGGCGGTTGACTACACCGACCTGCCCTTGCGTTACGAGGTCAACTCGCTGGTTTACCCGGATGACGTCTGGCACCTGCATGAAGAGTCTGCAGAGATCGTCGGTCAGCGACTGGCCGACTTCATTGCCGACGACCTGGGTTTCAGGGGCAACGCCAGTGACAACAATGACCCGGCGGCAATTTTTGCGGGCGGCCAGAACGAAGGTGGCAACATTTTCGGCACCAGTGACGATGACACGCTGATCGGCAGCGCCGGCAACGACATACTGGACGGCGATCAGGGTGCAGACCAGATGACGGGAGGCGATGGCAACGACATCTATGTGGTCGACAACGCGCTGGATACCGTCACCGAGAGCAATGACTCGCCGTCGCAGGTCGATACCGTGGTGTCGTCTGTCAGCTGGACGCTGGGGGCCAATGTCGAAAATCTGCTGCTTACCGGCGTGTCTGCCATCGACGGCACCGGCAATGCGTTGAAAAACGTGATCACGGGTAACAGCAGCGACAACGTTGTGGACGGCGGAGCCGGAGGCGATTTGCTGAAAGGTGGCGACGGCTCCGACAGCTATTACGTCGATGACGTGGCAGACCGCGTGGTCGAGACCAACAGCGATGCGTGGGTCGGCGGCGTCGATACGGTGTACAGCGCGCTGGCGAGTTATACGCTGGGGGCCCATCTGGAAAACATCGCGATCACCCGTACAGACACTGCCAACGCCACCGGCAATGCCTTGGATAACGTGCTCTACGCGGGCGCTGGCGACAATGTTATGGATGGGCGTGACGGCAATGACACGGCGTCGTACCTGTTCGCCAGCGCCGGGGTCACGGTCGCGCTGAACACCAGCGCCCAGCAAGCCACCGGCGGTTCTGGCCTGGACACCCTGAAAGGCACTGAAAACCTGACCGGCAGCCAGTTTGCCGACTCGCTGACGGGCAACAAGAACGCCAACGTGCTGAACGGTGGCGCTGGCAACGATACGTTGTCCGGGGGCGCAGGCGACGATGTGTTGATCGGGAGTTCCGGTGCGGACACTTTGATCGGTGGCACCGGGGCGGATCGCTATGTGTTCAACAGCATCGACGAGGTGGGCCGTGACGGCTTGCGCGACATCATCAATGGTTTCAAGGTGGGCGAAGGCGACAAACTGGATTTCACAGGCTTCGATGCCCGACCGCTTACTGATACCCACGATGCGTTCACGTTCATCGGCAACTCAGCGTTCAGCGCCAACAACACCGGCGAGCTTCGCTTTGCCGATGGCGTGCTGTACGGCAATGTCGATGACAACACCGGGGCGGACTTCGAAATCCAGCTAACGGGTGTGCAGAGTCTGCAGGCGGCTGACGTCATCGTCTGATAGCGACCCGACCATGTTCCGCGCTCACGGTTGAATCTCAACTATCGTGCGACGCCCTTTTAGCTATCGTGCGACGCTCTGCGTCGCATGCCGTTCTGGACGCTCTGCGTCCGGTCTTGACTGCGCGGCGCGGCGCAGATCTGTGACGCGGAGCGTCACCCAAGGCATTCCGACGCTGGAGCGTGCGGAACGATAATCTCAACTATCGTGCCACGCTCCTTCAACTATCGTGCGACGCTCTGCGTCGCATGCCGTTCTGGACGCTCTGCGTCCGGTCTTGACTGCGCGGCGCGGCGCAGATCTGTGACGCGGAGCGTCACCCAAGGCATTCCGACGCTGGAGCGTGCGGAACGATAATCTCAACTATCGTGCCACGCTCTTTCAACTATCGTGCGACGCTCTGCGTCGCATGCCGTTCTGGACGCTCTGCGTCCGGTCTTAAATGTACGGCGCGTAGCAGTTTTGTGAATCCCACCAGCCAAAACCTCACTTCAAAAGCAACGCATCGATCAAAAACGCAAAGCCCCTATACGCCCCATCCATAAATTTGTTTTATCCATAAGGGCGCTCTACTCTCAGGCTGGCTGACAGGTGAGCTTGATGCGCAACTTGATAATGCTGCGATTGAATTTGGACGATACGTCAACGCTCTTGCCAGCCCCCACTTGCACACGCCGGGTGCGCGGCGCTTCTGGCCCATTGGTGAACACTATTGAACATTTGGCGTCTACGTCACCGTAGTTGTTGACGGTAATCGCCCCGGTGTCGTGATAGACATCATGGGTTGCATAGTCGATTTTCACGTCCCGGTACTGCTTTTCCACTTCAATGGGGTACGCAAAGGCTGTGACAGGCAACATGACCAGCAGTAAACAGCACAGTCGATTCATTCGGCGATCTCCGGGACGGGATTGTCAGAGTAGAACAATAGCCGGCACATTAAAGAGGAATTACAGCATGAAAGCGCCCCGCGTGACGCTCGACCAGTGGCGCACGTTGCAAGCCGTCGTCGATCATGGTGGTTTTGCACAGGCCGCCGAGGCATTGCATCGTTCGCAGTCATCGGTGAGTTATACCGTGGCGCGTATGCAGGAACAGCTCGGCGTGCCCTTGTTGCGCATCGACGGGCGCAAGGCTGTGCTGACCGAAGCCGGAGGTGTCCTGCTGCGGCGCTCGCGGCAACTGGTCAAACAGGCAAGCCAGCTGGAAGACCTCGCTCACCACATGGAACAGGGCTGGGAAGCGGAGGTGCGGCTGGTCATCGACGCCGCCTACCCGTCGGCGCGGCTGGTCAGGGCGCTGACTGCGTTCATGCCGCAAAGCCGTGGTTGCCGGGTTCGCCTGCGTGAAGAGGTGCTCTCGGGGGTCGAGGAAGTGTTGCTCGAAGGCGTCGCAGACCTGGCCATCAGCGCCTACAGTATCGCTGGCCATCTGGGAACGGAAATGAGCTCGGTCGAGTTCATCGCCGTTGCGCACCCGGACCACGCACTGCATCAGGCCAATCGCGAGCTGACCTTTCAGGACCTGGAAAGCCAGTTGCAGGTCGTGATTCGCGACTCCGGCAGGCAGAAGCCCCGGGATTTCGGCTGGCTGGGCGCCGAACAGCGCTGGACAGTCGGCAGCCTCGGCACGGCAGCGACCTTTGTCAGCAACGGCCTGGGGTTTGCCTGGCTGCCTCGGCACATGATCGAACGCGAACTGCGCGAAGGGCTGCTCAGGCCCCTGCCGCTCGACAAGGGTGGCATCCGCAATCCGACGTTCTATCTTTACTCCAGCAAGGACCGGCCGCTAGGGCCGGCGACGCAGATTCTGATCGACCTGATCCGCACCTTCGACACCGCGCCGCTGAACGTAGCGCTCCCCGCCGCTCAACACGCCTGACAGGAGTAGGCAAATGGCTTTTTTCGAGCACGATGACTGTTCACTGCACTACGAAGAGTACGGCCAGGGCGAGCCTGTTCTGCTGCTGCACGGCCTGGGTTCCAGCTGCCAGGACTGGGAGTACCAGATTCCGGTGCTGGCCAGCCACTACCGCGTCATTGTCATGGACATGCGCGGTCACGGCCGCTCCGACAAGCCGCACGAGCGCTACAGCATTAAAGCCATGAGCAATGACGTCGAAGCGCTGATCGAGCACCTTCGGTTGGGGCCGGTGCACTTGGTGGGCCTGTCGATGGGCGGGATGATCGGCTTCCAGCTGGCGGTCGATCAGCCGCACCTGCTCAAAAGCCTGTGCATCGTCAACAGCGCGCCGCAGGTCAAGGTCAAAAGCCCAGGCGATCTGTGGCAGTGGATCAGGCGCTGGACCCTGTCACGCCTCGTCAGCATGGAAACCCTCGGCAAGGCGCTGGGCAAGCTGCTGTTCCCCAAACCGGAGCAGGCCGAGCTGCGGCGCAAGATGGCCGAACGCTGGGGCAGGAACGACAAACGCGCCTATCTGGCCAGCTTCGACGCCATCGTAGGCTGGGGTGTGGAGAACAGGCTGGGGCGTATCACCTGCCCGACCTTGATTGTTGCGGCTGAACACGACTACACCCCGGTGTCGCTCAAGGAGGCCTACGTCAAAAGCCTGCCCAACGCGCGACTGGTGATCATCAATGACTCCCGGCACGCGACGCCGCTGGACCAGCCTGAGCAATTCAATCGCACGCTGCTGGAATTCATCGCGGGCACTGGAGTCTGAAAACGTACGCGGCCTGTCCGCGTGCAAGTCCATGTGCAAGCCGAGCGCCCAATACGCAGCGGATCTTGCGAGTCGCTGGGCAAAAAAAGCCAAACGTGTTTACCATGCTGGCCACAGTCGATATCTCTAACTGAAGGACGTGTTGCCACATGCTGAAAAAAATCGCTCTCGCCGCCTGCTCCGTGCTGTTTGCCGCCAACCTGATGGCTGCTCAAGACAAGGCCACGCATGTGGTACTCGATACCAGCTTCGGCCAGATTGAAATCGAGCTCGCCGACACCAAGGCGCCTGTCAGCACTCAGAACTTTCTGGGTTACGTAGACAGCGGCTTCTACAGCAACACCATTTTTCACCGGGTGATTCCGGGCTTCATGGTGCAAGGTGGCGGTTTCACCCAGCAACTGGTGCAGAAACCCACCAAGGACCCGATCAAGAACGAAGCCCAGAACGGTCTGCATAACGTGCGCGGCACGATTGCCATGGCCCGGACTTCGGATGTGAACTCGGCCACCAGCCAGTTCTTCATCAACACCAATGACAATGCCATGCTCGACAACGGCACCCGTGACTTCGGCTACGCGGTGTTCGGCAAAGTCGTCAAGGGCATGGACGTGGTCGACAACATCGTCAACGCCCGAACCGGCAATCAGAAAGGCATGCAAAACGTGCCAGTCGACCCGATCCTGATCAAGTCCGCCAAACGCGTCAACTGATCAGCAACCTGCACCGCATGAAGCCATATGGCTTCGTGCGGGCCGGACGGGAGAGCCTCCACTTATCAAGGAGAACCCACGTCGCGTGGGTGTGATAGCCAATGCTTTATCGTCGTTTTGAACAACTGATCGATATCTTCAAAGACGCCCCTACCGCTTCCCCGCCCAACACCGTTTTTGCGTTCTACCTGTACTACCTGCGCCAG
The DNA here is from genome assembly GCF_030209255.1 of Pseudomonas sp. CFBP2511. Classification (NCBI taxonomy): domain Bacteria; kingdom Pseudomonadati; phylum Pseudomonadota; class Gammaproteobacteria; order Pseudomonadales; family Pseudomonadaceae; genus Pseudomonas; species Pseudomonas sp. CFBP2511. The sequence continues at coordinate 10,880 of NZ_JARVSI010000037.1, forward strand.
GTGTGGCCGACGTTTCTCGCGCTGTTGGTCGTGGGCCTGATTGGTGCGCTGATCGAGGTGTCGCTGTTCAACTACCTGAGCCGCATCATTGACCTGGCGCAAACCACGCCGCCCAAGGACTTTTTCAGCCTTCATGGCCCGGAGCTGATCTGGATGGTGGTGGTGGCCCTGCTGCTACGCCCGATCTTCGTCGGTCTGCACGACCTGCTGGTGCACCAGACCATCAGCCCCGGCATGACTAACCTGATCCGCTGGCAAAACCACAGCTACGTGCTCAAACAGAGCGTCAACTTTTTCCAGAACGATTTTGCCGGGCGCATTGCCCAGCGCATCATGCAGACCGGCAACTCGCTGCGCGACTCGGCCGTGCAGTCGGTGGACGCGCTGTGGCATGTGTTGATCTACGCGATCAGCGCCATGGTGCTGTTCGCCGAGGCTGACTGGCGACTGATGATCCCGCTGGGCACCTGGATCCTGGCGTTCATCCTCTCGCTGATGTATTTCGTCCCCAGGGTCAAACAGCGCTCGGTGGATTCGTCCGACGCGCGCTCAAAGCTCATGGGCCGGATAGTTGATGGCTACACCAACATCACCACCCTGAAACTGTTCGCCCACACCAATCACGAACAGCAATACGCGCGTGAAGCGATGCGTGACCAGACCGAAAAAAGCCAGCTGGCTGGCCGGGTCGTGACGTCGATGGACACCACCATCACCACCATGAACGGCGTGCTGATTGTCACCACGACCGGGCTGGCGCTCTGGCTGTGGACCCAGTCAATGATCTCGGTGGGCGCCATTGCGCTGGCCACAGGCCTGGTGATTCGTATCGTCAACATGTCCGGCTGGATCATGTGGGTGGTCAACGGTATTTTCGAGAACATCGGCACCGTGCAGGACGGCCTGGAAAGTATTTCGCAGCCTGTCACGGTCAATGACCAGCCCGGCGCTCAACCGTTGAAGATCGAGAACGGTGGCGTCAGGTTCGACGGGGTTGATTTCCATTATGGCAATGGCAACGGGATCATTCACAACCTCAACCTGGACATAAAACCCGGCGAGAAGATCGGTTTGATCGGGCCATCCGGCGCTGGTAAATCGACGTTGGTGAATCTGTTGCTGCGCATGTATGACGTGCAGGGCGGCAGGATTCTGATCGACGGCCAGGATATTTCCCGGATAACCCAGGAAAGCCTGCGTGCGCAGATCGGCATGATCACTCAGGATACTTCGCTGTTGCACCGCTCGATTCGCGAAAACCTGCTGTATGGCAATCCTGACGCGACCGATGAACAGCTCTGGGAGTCGATCCACAAGGCCCGCGCCGATGAGTTTATTCCGCTGTTATCGGACTCCGAAGGCCGTACCGGTTTCGATGCGCATGTGGGTGAGCGCGGCGTCAAGCTGTCCGGTGGTCAGCGCCAGCGTATCGCGATCACCCGCGTGCTGCTCAAGGACGCGCCGATTCTGATCATGGACGAAGCCACCTCGGCACTCGACTCGGAAGTCGAAGCGGCGATTCAGGAGAGCCTGGAAACGTTGATGCAAGGCAAAACTGTCATCGCCATCGCTCACCGCCTGTCGACCATCGCCCGCATGGATCGCCTGGTCGTCCTGGAAAAAGGCCAGATCGCCGAAACCGGCACCCATGCCGAACTGCTGGCCCGCGGCGGGTTATATGCGCGATTGTGGCAACATCAGACCGGCGGGTTTGTGGGGGTGGATTGAGCGTAGGCAGAATGCTGGCCTCTTCGCCAGTCAGCCGTCGCGAGCAATGCGGATCGCTGCCTCGGGCGCTCCCACAGGAGCAGTTGATCGGTCAGTCTACGTGCCGATACGGCAACGCGCTCCGTGCTTGCTCGGCATACGCCATTATGCCCGCTCGCTCCTGCTCCAGAAACTCGCTCACAGCGTCTTTCAACCCTGGGTGCATCAGGTAATGCCATGAACGGGTGATCTGCGGTTCAAAGCCGCGGATCAGCTTGTGTTCGCCCTGGGCACCCGCGTCGAACCGTTGCAGGCCGTGGGCGATGGCGTAGTCCATGCCCTGGTAGAAACAGGTCTCGAAATGCAGACGGTCGAACTCGGCCAGACAGCCCCAGTAACGCCCGTAAAAGCTGTCGCCACCGATCAGGCTAAAGGCCATCGCCACAGGCCGTGAGCCCTGCAAGGCGATGACCACACGAATCGATTCAGGCATGCGCTCGGCCAGCAGGCTGAAGAATTCGCGGGTCAGGTAAGGCGCCTGCCCACGAATTTCGTAGGTATTGGAATAGCAGGCATAAACAAAGTCCCACAGCACTTCGCTCATTTGCCCACCTTCGAGCCATTCAAACTCGATGCCCTGCCCCGCCACTTGCTCACGCTCCTTGCGCATCTGTTTACGCTTGCGCGAACTCAATGCATCAAGAAAGTCCTGAAAGTCCCGGTAGCCACGGTTATGCCAATGGAACTGACAGCCAATGCGCTGCAGCCAGCCCGGTTGCGACTCAAGCAAGGCATCTGCGGCAGGGTCGGTGAAGTTCACATGCGCGCTCGACAGGCCCTCGCTCTGCAGATAGGCCGGCAGCTCGCTGAGCAACTCCCTACCGCCCTGTGGCGTTGCAGACAGAATCCGCGAACCACTAACCGGGCTGAACGGCACCGCCACCAACAGCTTGGGGTAATAAGCAATGCCAGCACGGCGACAGGCGTCTGCCCAGCCGTGGTCGAACACATATTCGCCGTACGAATGCCACTTTCGATAAGCCGGTAACGCCGCCACCAACTGATCGTTTTCGTAGTGCAGCACATGCTCGGCACGCCAACCGGAGCGCGGCCCGAGGCTGCCGCTGTCTTCCAGCGAGCTGAGAAAGGCATGGCGCAGGAACGGCTGATTGCCCGGCACCAGTGCGTCCCATTGGGCAGGCGCAACGGTGCCGAGGCTGTCGATGACGTGAACAGGCATGCAGGTTCCCCGATAAGCAGACAGGGTCAAGAGTATCCCTTATTGAGGCGCCATGTTCACCGCCTCAGCAATCTGCATGGAAAGCCTGATCGCAAACTCATTGAGTGCCTGCTCACGCTCACTGGAAATCAAGGCGATCCGATCAAGATACTGCTGGTCGGATTGCTGGTTCGCAGGCAATTCATCCAGAACGCTCAGACGCTCACTGAAAGGCCTCTTTACCACGTCGAAATCGGAGGCGTAACGAGCTTCCAGATAACTCATCCAGAATTCCCTGGCGATCAGCGACTCGAAAAATGCCTGGGTACTTTCGCGTGTGATTATTTCGCTGTGCGCGTCCTGCAAATCAGCGTCGGTGACCTTCGCGATATTGCTGAACAGCATGGTCTGGGCCTGACCGGGCAGATCAAGCCGGGCTTGCAGGCCGACACGGTAGGCCAACCGCACTTCGGCCTCATCGACCCTGTCGCCTTGATGCTGACGAAGAGCAATCTCGCGCAGTGCAATTTTTTCCACCTGATCCAGACGGTCCAGACTGCGCGTCATCTTGAACAGCTCCAGTGGCTGCGCGGCTTGCGGCGTGGATGACATGATCGAGAACACCCGCACGCGCACTTCCATGTCGCCAAAGACCAACGCCAGCCCATCGCCGCAAGTCTGCGGGTGAGCGGCAACATCGAATAGCTGGAGACGCAACTCCGTACTTGCAGAGGCTGCGTCTATCATCGCCCAGACTCGCCTGACGAGTGCTTCATGGTTATTTGAAAAATCAGCCGAGTGCGTCAGGTCGCTCAACATCTGGAAAAAGTCCGTAGAACCTGTACAGGCTCGCAGATCCTGCCAAAGCCGGTCACGGGCTTCCACTTGCTCACGATCCAGACCTGCAAGCCAGGGTGTACTGTCAGGCCCGGCCTCAAGCGCAGGACGGTTCTGGCCGACACCCAATCGCGGCCGGGTCCTGCCCTCGAGAAACAGTCGGATGCTGGCCATTGCTTGCGCAGTCAATGGATTGCCGCTCAAAAGCAGGTGAAGGCGAGTGGAGCCGAGGGAGCGCTCAATGCCATCAAGCTCCTCGAGCGATAATTCCGAAATACGATTATCGCGCACATCAAGACGAATCAAATCCGACCTGCGCCAATTCCACGCTGGCAACGTTTCAATGCCTGTAGCACGCAAAAACAGCATACGTAACGAATTGAGATCCGCAAGACGCACCTGCGGCCCAAGCGGACAATAGTTGAGATTCAGAACCTCCAGTCGGCGCAGGTTCTGCAAAATGGCATTGGAGGCCTCTGTCCAGCCCAAGGGGTTATTTCTGAGTGACAGCTCTGTAAGCCGAGTCATTCTCCCTATCGACTCTGGCAGGGCCTGCAGTTCATTGAAACCCAGATTCAACGACCGCAGGTTAGTGAAGTTTTTCAGCAATGCATCCATGTGTGAATGGGGAAGCTGCATGTTCCACGCCTTTAACTCAGCCACATGGCCGAAGCTGGCGGTTATCTCCGGTATTACCCCTACTCGCAGATTATCCAGATCAAGCGAATAGCCCAGAAACTCACCCTGAAGACTTATGGAGTGATTACCGAGTCTTCTCCAGCAGCCGTGAATGCGCCTCGCCGCGACTTCCCTGGATGTGCGCAGCAAAGAGAATGGCGTTTCCGTTATCCACTCATCCAGGGTGGTTTGAAGGTTGCGTAATTCATCCCTGAGACCACGCAGCCTTTGCTTGACGAAATGGGGCAACTGCCCGGCCGACCCGGTATGTTCGGCCCGCAACTCATCAAGAAAACTCGCCACCTGATCAGCGGAAAAATCCGGGTATAAACTTTTCACTGCAAGCTCTGGCGAGTGATTGGACGAACCGATACCCAGTCGGCGAAAGAACCCACGCAAGCGACCGCTCAGAGGATAGCCGATACGGCCGTCAGGCAATCTGTGCGGCCATTTGATGCCAGGCTTGATCGGTTGCATCTGCAGGATACTCATGACGCGGTCGCGTCGATCAGATGCAATACCGCCCAACAGACTGCGCAACTGCTGCTCTTGCGCATTCAACGGCAGATTGATAGTGAGGCGCACGTCATCAGGAAGAACGCTCAACAGGCTGCCGAAAAACCTCGGATTCCGTGCACCAAGAGACTCTCCCAAATGATTGAAGGGCTCAAATCCCTCTCCAGTTCTGACGAGAATCCGGTGCACGGCGGTGGCCTTCTCGCTGGCAAGACTGCCTATTTCGTCTCCCTCCAGTGTGTCTTTGAGCAGATCGATTGACCTGTCACCGCCCCAGCCCGGCACGTATTGCAACAGGCCAAGTCCTGCGGCCTGAGTGTCGGGATTGTCGGTCGAACTTCTGTAGAAGCCCTCGATGGCCCTGTTTATCCTCAGCTGCTGTTGATACTCACGGGCGTGCTCGGCAAGCTCCAGAGGGATACGCTTTTCCGATGTCATGCGGACCTTGTCAGCCTCGCTCGTCATGTCGAGGAGTTCAAGCGCGACGCTATCCGGCAAGCGGCTGAAATCGCGCTGTATCAACTGGACCAGCGGGTCGCTGCTGCGGGCTTTCAGCGCATGAACCCCATCGAGCAGCTGCTCTATATGGTATTGAGCATAATCGGCCAAATGACTTTTCAAGCCGCGAAGCTGAACGACCTTGTCTGTGCTGCCGCTGCCCGTCAGACGAGTGATTTCGTCAGGCGTCAGGCCGTCCAGTAATTGGCCCAGAACCTGAGTCAGGTGCCGTGTCGGGCCTACCACATGAGATGAAAGTGTCATGTGCGCCCCCGCGTTCCAGGAATCCAGCAGGCCCCCTTCAGCATCGATCAATAACAGCCCCCGGGTCTTGTGCCAAAGCGGCGACGACACCAGCAGCTTCATCCATGGCTCGAGGTGAGAAACCGACACCGGCGACAGATCTTCGGCCTTGAGTGCATCAATACAGCTTTGCAGCTCCCGCTCGATTTCAACGCGCTGTACGGCATCTTTCTGCAAGGCCGGAGGCGGGAGGTTCTCGACATGTATCTGGCGCAGCAACGCCTCATTGACGCCGGTAATACCCAGCGTTTTGCGGATTTCCGCTTCGCTGAACGCTTCACACGTCGCGTTCAGACGCCTGAACGCCGTGACCTCATCCCAGCCCATGGGGTTTTCCCACTCATGACGCCAGGCGCCAGCGCCATTGTGTTCCAGCCTCGGCGAATACGAGCGCTCGTCCACCGGATGCTTGATTCGATAGTTTGCGTGATGGGCATCCGCCGCTACGCGATAGAGCTTGCCATCCAGAAGCAGCCAGGTCTTGCCATCAAATTCGTAAAGCCCGAGCGCATTGAGACTCAGCCCATCAGGCAACCTGACCGTATCGGCAAAAGCATCAACGGTCGGTTTGCCAAGGCGGATCGATCCATCGACGCTCTTCTGCACCAGGCTTTCGATGAACATCGACGGCTTGAGCCCGTTCACCGCGCCGATGACGGTGCCCAATAGCAGCATCTGGGCGACGTTTTCGCCAATCTCATAAACATGTTGCATGGCCTCTTCCACTTCCCCGTGCGTCCAGTCTTCGTAGGCAACGAACGCTTCACTGGCAAGCTGATAGAGGGCGACCATAGCCATGACTTCGCCCAGCACCGGCACAAAGAATCCGGCCACATTGAGCAGGTTCATGCCCTTGCTTTCCAGGCTTTCAAGCAGTGCATCGCGAGCCTGCTGATCCACCTGCGCGGAAGGCACCGCGATTGCCCGTGAGTCGCCGTAGGTTTTGGCCAGCAGGTGGTCATACAGCAACTGAAACGGTGGTTTTGAAAATGGCTGTGCCTGCAACACAAGGTCAGCGTTGACGTCCAGCGTGGCGTCCTGGGCCGGGTGAAGGCGTGGCTTCAGCGTGGCAAAGAATTGCGGACTGCGAGTCAGACTGACAAAGCGGCTGAAATATCGACGATAACTGTCGCTGTCGAGCGCTTCCACAAGACTGGCGTTGAAGGCCTGGAGTGATGCGAACTGTTTGATCGGATGTGAAGGCTCGGAAGGCATATAGACAATGCAAGGCCCACCATCAGGATCAGGAATGTCCTGCTGGATCAGCAGAGCGCCGTGCAAAAGGCAGCCCGAAAAAACGTAGGTATCGAGCATGTGTAACTGGCAACAGCGCACGCCCTTGCCATCCCATTCCGGGCGGTCGACGGACTTCACCATGCTCAGCAACATCTGGTAAGCCGCATCGGTGACATCACCCTTCATTCTGGCAATGTGCGCGAGTACCTCGACGGCATCACGCTCACTGTCGATGAACGCGACGGCTACCGCCTGCGCAGCATCGGGAGTGGAAGGCTTGAATACACTGTCCAGATGGGACTGGTACTGGCTGCCCAGGTCCAGCTCATGGCAAAAATCAGCGAACTGCTCAAGGCTGATGTCCTGGCGGTCATGGTATTCCACCGTGTACCTGTGCTGGGTGCTGTCGATCAGCCAGTAACGCAAGCCACCTGTACGCAGAATGGCCGAGTGCGGATCGAAGCGGCTGCGGTTGCTGGCGGCAAAGTTCTGTAACGCTGCCTGCAAAAGCGTCTGCTCAAGGGGAGCCGGTTTCCAGGTGCTGTCGTAGCGCCAGGTCATCAGTTGGAAGTCTTCAACGTCCAGAGCAAGTTTGAAACGTTCAAAAAACGCTTTCGACAGCACAGGCGCGGCGAACGTCTTTGCCGATAACAGGCGGTTGCGGATGGGTTCCAGCGCTTGGGCCGAACGCCGGGCTTTCTGCTGGCTGGCATGCAGTGCCTGGCGCAATGACGCCGGTGCGCTCGAGTACCAGCCAGGTAAATTAGCCCTGATGAATCCGGCGTTCGGATGTTCGGCTTCAAACGGCTCAGAGTCGAGCTTGCGCGGGGTTATCAAGGAAACGGGCACGTCAGGCGATGCCTGTGTTTCAGGCGTGTTGTCGTGAGCAGTTAACATAGTCAATACCTAGGGTGGCTTCGTGAAAAGCCAACACCATAGAGACCCTATGACCTGCAAGTGACATAACGGGATATGACAAGTAGCGCTCGCCGCTCAAGCGCTACCCATCGAACGCGATCAGCGTTTGCGCAGAATCACGCTGCCAATCGAGTAACCGGCACCAAACGAACTCAGTACCGCCAGCGCGCCTTTTGGCAAATCATCCTGATAGGTATGAAACGCAATGACCGATCCGGCCGAGCTGGTGTTGCCGTAGGTGTCGAGAATCACCGGTGCTTCTTCGACCGTGGCATCGCGGCCCAGCAGTTTCCTGGTGATCAGGTGGTTCATGCTCAGGTTGGCCTGATGCAGCCAGAAGCGCTTCACGTCACTGATGTTGATGCCGTTGTCCTGCAAATGCGCGCTGACCAGCTCGGCGACCATCGGGCAAACCTCGCGGAACACCTTGCGCCCTTCCTGCACGAACAGTTTGTCCGGTGCGTTCTGGCCTTCATCTGACGTGCGGTTGAGGAAACCGAAGTTGTTGCGGATGTTGTTGGAGAATTTGGTCAACAAACGGGTGCTGACGATATCGAACTGAAAAGCCGACGTGGCGAGGTCTGCACGCTCGACCACCACTGCCGTGGCGCCGTCACCGAAGATGAAATGGCTGTCGCGGTCGCGAAAATTCAGGTGCGCGGTGCAGATTTCCGGGCTGATCACCAGCAAGGCGCGGGCCTGGCCGAGCTGCACGCTGTTGCAGGCGGCCTGAATACCGAAGGTGGCCGAAGAACAGGCGACGTTCATGTCAAAACCGTAGCCCGCAACGCCCAGCGCTTCCTGAATCTCGATGGAGATCGCCGGGTACGCTCGTTGCAGATTGGAGCAGGCGACGATAACGCCGTCGATATCAGCAGCCGTCTTGCCTGCGCGCTGTAGCGCCTGATTGGCTGCCGCAACACCCATCTGGCACAGGATCGACCATTGGTCATTGCCGCGTTCAGGCAGGTTGGGCTTCATGCGCTGCGGGTCGAGAATGCCCTGTTTGTCCATCACAAAGCGGCTTTTGATGCCCGATGCCTTCTCGATGAACGCGGCGCTGGACTCGCTGAGCGCTTGCACTTCTCCGCGCTCGATGGCGGCTGCGTTGTCAGCGTTGAACTGTGCAACGTAGGCATTGAAGGACTGCACCAGCTCTTCGTTGGAAATGCTGTCGGCCGGGGTGTACAGGCCTGTGCCGCTGATGACGACGTTGTGCACGGTCGTTCCTCTTTTATTGAGTTGCAGGTAATGACCTGCTCAGGCACGGCATCTGCCAGCCCACACTTGTCGGGACCAGCGTACCAGTGCGAAGGTAAAAGCTGCCCGCAAGCGGTAGCAGCGTTTCATGACACGGTGAAGACAGGCGCGGAGTGTGCCACAGAGCCCGGTTTTGGCGCTATCGGGCCAATGAATATAGGCCCGATAGACACATTTCACTAAACACATGTGAACTTGGGATCAGCTATCCACCTGGCTCCACTGCTTGCTCAACCGTTTGTCCGACACCGGCATTTTAGTGCCCAACTGCTGAGCAAAAAGCGAGACGCGATACTCTTCCATCCACCAGCGATACAACGCCAGCTCCGGGTCACGCTTGCCTTCCTGGGCGTGTTTGTCGGCGCGTGCCTGGTATTGCGCCCAGAGACCTGCCAGTTCGATGCTCCACACCCGGTCTTTTTGCATCTGGCCTGGCAGTTTCTCCAGGCGCATTTCGATGGCTTTCAGGTAGCGCGGCAGTTCTTTGAGCCACGCCGCCGGGGTTTCCCGCACAAAGCCCGGATACACCAGTTTGCTCAGTTGCGCCTTGATATCGTTGAGCGCAACCGCCTGAGACAGGTCGATCTTGCCCTTGAAGCGCTTTTGCAAACCGTGCCACAGCTTGAGGATTTCCAGCGCCAGCTTCGCGAGCCGCTCGGCGTGCTCGGTCCAGTCGGCGCGCTTGCGCTCCGCCAGCGACAGCAGGCCGGCACCGTCGCGCGGCAGCTCGGCCTCACCTTCCAGCACGCAACTGTCGAGACTGGCCAGCAGAATGTCTTCGACCAGCGCATCAATACGCCCCAGTTCGCGGTGCAGCAAGGCCAGCTCGGTCTGGCCCGGCAGTTTGTTGCGCAGAAACTTCGCCGGTTCCGCCAACTGTTGCAACAGCAAGCGTTGCAAGGCGCGTCGGTGCTGGTACTCGGCTTCGGCCTGAGTAGAGAACCTGCCTTCCTTGACCACGCCGCCCTCTTCGACCAGCGCCGGATACACCGTCATCGACAGCCCGGCTATGTTCTGCTGAGTTTTCTGTGCCACCGCAGCAAAGGCCTTGGCCTGAACCGGTTGCTGGCTTTTCGCGGTTTGCGGCACCGCGAGAGCAGCCTGACTCGCCTCGGCGAAGCGTGCGGTCAGTTCGGCCAGATCACGCCCTTCACCCAGAAACTTGCCGCTGCCATCGACGATTTCCAGGTTCATCCTCAAATGGCCTTCAAGCTGCTGCGCGGCTTCGGCCCAGGCCTCGTCGCTGACCCGAACGCCGGTCATGCGCAACAGCTCGCGGCCCAGCGCCTGAGGCAACGAGCCTTCACCAAAGGTCAGGCGTTGCAGCGCGGCCTTGATGAAATCCGGGACCGGCACAAAGTTCTTGCGCACCGCCTTGGGCAGGTTGCGTACCAGCGCGATGCACTTGGTTTCCAGCAACCCCGGCACCAGCCACTCCAGACGCTCGGCAGGCAAAGACAGCAGCAAGGGTGCCGGAACACGCAGGGTCACGCCGTCACGCGGGTGGTTGGGCTCAAAGTGGTAACTCAGCGACAGGCTCAAATCGCCCAGATTCAGCGTGTCCGGGTACTGCGCGGCGGTCACTTCGCTGGCCTCACGGGCCAACACGTCTTCTTCGCGCATGATCAGCAGCTGCGGGTTGTTCTGGCTTTCGGTCTTGTACCAGCTGTCAAACGTGGCGGTCTGGTGAATCTCGGCCGGAATTCGCGCTTCGTAGAAGCTGTACAGGGTGTCTTCGTCGGCCAGAATATCGCGACGGCGAGCTTTGGCTTCCAGCTCGTCGAGCTGTTCCAGCAAGCGGGTATTGGCGCTCAGGCACTTGGCCCGAGAGAGGATTTCGCCACGCACCAGGCCTTCGCGGATGAACAGCTCGCGTGACACCTGCGGGTCGACAGGCCCGTAATGCACCGGGCGACGACCGACCACGATCAGGCCGAACAGGGTGATCTGTTCAAACGCGACCACCTGCCCGCGCTTTTTCTCCCAATGCGGCTCGAAATGATTCTTCTTGATCAGGTGCCCGGCCAGCGGCTCGATCCAGTCCGAATCGATCTTGGCCACCATGCGCGCATACAACTTGGTGGTTTCCACCAATTCGGCAGCCATCAGCCACTGCGGGCGCTTCTTGCCCAGACCTGAGGAGGGGTGAATCCAGAAGCGTCGCTGCCGCGCGCCAAGGTAATCGCCTTCGTCGGCCTTTTGCCCGATCTGGCTTAGCAGGCCGGAAAGAATGGCCTTGTGGAATTTCGGGTAATCGGCCGGCTCCTTGTTTACCGTCAGTTGCAGGTCGCGACAGATCAGGCTCAACTGCCGATGAGAGTCACGCCACTCACGCAGGCGCAGGTAATTCAGAAAATTGCGCCGGCACCAGTTGCGCAGCGGGCTGGCGGTCAGGGTCTGGCGCTGCTCTTCAAAACCGCGCCACAGATTGACCAGCCCGGCGAAGTCCGAGTCGGCGTCCTTCCATTGTGCATGGGCCTGATCGGCCGCCTGCTGACGCTCGGGCGGGCGCTCACGCACGTCCTGCACGGACATGGCGCTGGCGACGATCAGCACTTCCTGGAGGCTGCCCTGTTTCGCGGCTTCAAGCAGCATGCGGCCCATGCGCGGGTCCACTGGCAGACGCGCCAGCTGGCGACCCAGCGGGGTCAGCTGATTTTCGCGATTGACCGCCGACAGTTCCTGCAACAGGTTGAAGCCGTCGCTGATCGCCTTGCCGTCGGGTGGCTCGATAAACGGAAAGTCGGTGATCTCGCCCAGGCGCAGGTGCAGCATCTGCAGGATGACCGCCGCCAGGTTGGTGCGCAGGATTTCCGGGTCAGTGAATTCAGGCCGACCGTTGAAATCCTCCTCGCTGTACAGGCGCACGCACAAGCCCGGTTCGACACGTCCGCAACGGCCCTTGCGCTGATTGGCGCTGGCCTGGGAAACGGCCTCGATCGGCAAGCGCTGGACCTTGGCGCGATAGCTGTAGCGGCTGATGCGCGCCGTACCGGTATCGATCACGTAACGAATACCCGGCACGGTCAGCGAGGTTTCGGCGACGTTGGTCGCCAGCACCACGCGACGACCGGGATGCGACTGAAAAATACGCTGCTGTTCGGCCGGCGATAGACGTGCATACAACGGCAAAATCTCGGTGTGCCGCAACTGAGCCTTGCGCAGCACCTCGGCCGCATCGCGAATTTCGCGTTCGCCGGGCAGAAACACCAGCACATCGCCGGGGCTTTTGCGCTCGCTGCGTTCAAAAGCTGCCAGTTCGTCCAGCGTGGCCAGAATCGCCTGATCGACAGTCAGGTCTTCTTCAACGCTGCTGCCCTCCTCGTCCTGCTCGCTGGTCAGCGGGCGATACCAGAGGTCCACGGGGAAGGTACGACCCGATACTTCGATCACCGGCGCATCGTTGAAGTGCTCGGAAAAGCGCTGCAGGTCGATGGTCGCGGAGGTGATGATGACTTTCAGGTCCGGGCGGCGCGGCAGCAGGGTTTTCAGGTAACCGAGCAGAAAGTCGATGTTCAGGCTGCGCTCGTGGGCTTCGTCGACGATGATCGTGTCGTAGCGCTCAAGAAAGCGGTCATTCTGGGTTTCGGCCAGCAAGATACCGTCAGTCATCAGCTTGATCAGGGTGTTGCTGTCGCTCTGATCCTCGAAACGTACCTGATAACCGACCAGCGCCCCCAGCGGCGTGCCGATTTCCTCGGCAACCCGGCTGGCCACGCTGCGTGCGGCGATCCGGCGCGGCTGGGTATGGCCGATCAGACCGTGCTGACCGCGACCGATTTCCAGGCAGATCTTTGGCAACTGCGTGGTTTTACCCGAACCGGTCTCACCGGCAATGATCAGCACCTGATGCTTGAGCAGCGCTTCTTTGATCTCGTCGCGCTTGGCGGCGATGGGCAAATTGTCGTCATAACGCATCGCCGGCACGCTTTCGCGCCGCGCCGTCACCTGAGCGCAGGACGCCTGAACCCGTGCCACCCACTGCGCCAGCTTCGCCTCGTCAGGCTTCTTGCGCAGCTCATGCAACTGACGGCGCAAACGATGGCGTTCGCTGATCATCGCGTGGTCGAGGTTTTTCAGGAGTTGGTCGATAGAAGGCGATTCGTCGGTCATCAGGTGCGCAGGGTCTTTTTTCAAATGGCAGGTGCGGATTGTCGCAGATTGCGGTGGGTTGTGACGATGGTCTGATCCTCAGGCCATCACTGGCACCCGTGACGAATCACGGGGTACTGCGCCAGGCAACATGAAAAGCCGGTATCGGTAGATATAGATGACCTTTAAGCTCGAGTTTCTGCCTTCAGGACTGGTTTACCGGGTGGAAGATGATCGGGTAATAGTGACCGGCGTCGCTGTAGGCAAGCGCGAACGAGGGGCTATCTACGATTCAGCCAAGGACAGGCTGTCTCCCTGACCTGGCTGCGAGCTCACGTCACAAAATGCACTCCGGTTCAATTATCGTGCGACGCTCTGCGTCGCATGCCGTTCTGGACGCTCCGCGTCCGATCCTGAATGCGCGGTGCAATGCAGATCTGTGACCCGGAGCGTCACGACAGGCAGTCCACTGGAGCGTGAGGAACGATAGGTGTCCGGGAGAACATGTCTAGTTTCATCAAGGGGCGGCAAGAGTCATCGCGGTCTGAGCCCCGACTTCCGTGTTCATCGGAACTTGCGCGTAGCGATGAGCACGAAGCATGCAAGACGCAGAACACCTACTTCTTCAAACCCAGCTTCTTCAATTCCTCATCACGCAGTTCGCGACGCAGGATCTTGCCGACGTTGGTGGTTGGCAGTACGTCGCGAAACTCCACGCTGCGTGGCACTTTGTAGGCCGTCAGGTTGGCGCGCATGTGCACCATGATCTGATCCTTGGTAAGGGTTACACCAGGCTTGGCCACAACAAAAACCTTGATGGATTCGCCCGATTTTTCATCCGGTATACCGATCGCTGCACATTGCAGCACGCCAGGCAGCGTGGCCAGCACGTCTTCCAGTTCGTTGGGGTACACGTTGAAACCAGAGATCAGGATCATGTCCTTCTTGCGATCGACAATCCGGATGTAGCCATCAGGCTGGATGATCGCGATGTCACCCGTCTTGAGCCAGCCGTCACTGTCGACCATTTCGTCGGTGGCCTCCTGGCGCTGCCAGTAGCCTTTCATCACTTGCGGGCCTTTGATGCACAGCTCGCCGGTTTCACCGAATGCCAGTTCGTTGCCGACATCATCGATGACCTTGCACAGCGTTGACGGCACGGGAATGCCGATGGTGCCCATCTGAATGTACTCAGAAGGATTGACCGTCGCCACCGGGCTGGTCTCGGTCATGCCGTAGCCTTCGCAGACCGGACAGCCCGTGACCTGCTTCCAGCGTTCGGCGGCGGCTTGCTGCAAGGCCATGCCACCGGACAAGGTCACTTTGAGTGCCGAAAAATCGAGATTGCGAAAGCCCTCGCTGTTGCACAAGGCCACAAACAGCGTGTTGAGGCCGACAAAACCGCTGAACTTCCATTTCGACAGTTCCTTGACCATCGACGGCAGATCACGCGGGTTGCTGATCAGGATGTTGTGATTGCCGATCAGCATCATCGCCATGCAGTGAAAGGTGAAGGCGTAGATGTGATACAGCGGCAACGGCGTGATGATGATTTCACAGCCTTCGCCAAGTTCGGACGCCATCAACGCCTTGCATTGCAGCATGTTGGCGATCAGGTTGCGGTGAGTGAGCATCGCACCCTTCGCTACGCCCGTGGTGCCGCCGGTGTATTGCAGCACGGCGACATCGACGGCGCCGGGCGAGACGTCGGTCACCGGCTGGCCATGGCCCTTGGCGAGCACGTCGTTGAACCTGACGGACTGCGGCAGGTGGTACGCCGGAACCATTTTCTTCACGTACTTGATGACGCAGTTGATCAACAAGCGTTTGAACGGCGAGAGCATGTCGGCGACTTCGGTGACAATGACGTGCTTGATCTGCGTTTTGGGCACGACCTTCTCGGCCAGGTGCGCCATGTTTGCCAGGCACACCAGCGCCTTGGCACCGGAATCGTTGAACTGGTGTTCCATTTCCCGCGCGGTGTACAGCGGGTTGGTGTTGACTACGATCAATCCGGCGCGAATCGCACCGAAGACGGCAATCGGATATTGCAGCACGTTGGGCAGCTGCACGGCGATACGGTCGCCCGGCTGCAGGTCGGTGTGTTGCTGGATCCAGGCCGCGAACGCGCCGGACAGTTCATACAACTCACCGTAGGTGAGGGTCTTGCCCAGATTGCTGAACGCCGGTTTGTCGGCGAAGCGCTGGCAGGACTGCTTCAGGACCGCCTGGACATTGGGATACTCGTCGGGGTTGATATCGGCAGCGATACCGGACGGGTATTTGTCCTTCCAGAAGTTTTCAATCATTCAGCCAGCTCCATAGCGATAGCGAATTCTTCACATCGCTTGAGGCGATGATTTTCTTGTGTTTGGAATTATGCAGTAGACGCTTTTTCGCTTTATGACTGATCAAAAAGCGCGCCGAGCGTAGCAGCTTTGCCAGAGGCCGACTAGAGGCAGAAGCAGGCCGACAAGTCACAAAAGAGACCAAAATATTAAATTCAGTCACTTTTAAAACCCGAAGAAGATATCGATTGCCAGCCTCGAAAGTACCGAGCCAGAGCGGTCAGCGATAAAAGTCGTCGCAACCGGAAAAGAAAGACCCCATGTGCAGCAGTCTGCAAATGGGGTCAGGTACGCAAACAGAGATGATTGATTAGCCTCAGGCCGGGTCGCGAAGCTCCCTGCGCAAAATCTTGCCCACCGGTGTCATGGGTAACGAATTGCGCAGAACAATAAGCTTGGGCACCTTGTAAGCGGTGAAATTCTCTTTGCAGAACGCCTTGAGTTCTTCAACGCTCACGCTTGGGTCCCGCGGCACGACAAACAGCTTCACCGCCTCGCCGGAGCGCTCGTCCGGCACGCCGATGCAGGCGCAGTTGGCCACCTTGGGATGAGTCATGATCACGTCTTCGATTTCGTTGGGGTAGACGTTGAAACCCGAAACGATGATCAGGTCCTTTTTGCGATCCACGATACTGACGAACCCGTCGGCAGCTATCACGGCAATGTCGCCAGTCTTGAACCAGCCTTCGGCGTCGAGTGCTTCGGCCGTGGCATCCGGACGATTCCAGTAGCCTTTCATGACCTGCGGCCCCTTGATGCACAATTCGCCGCGCTCGCCGAACGCAAGCTCCACGCCCTCGTCATCGATGACTTTCATGGCAGTGCCGGGCACCGGAATACCGACCGTACCCAGACGCGCCTGCGTTCCATAAGGGTTGGCGCTGGCCACAGGCGACGTTTCAGTCAGGCCGTAGCCCTCGACAATCGTGCAGCCGGTGATCTGCGCCCAGCGCTCGGCCGTGGCCTTGACCAGCGCAGTGCCGCCGGAGTTGGTGCTTTTCAGCGCCGAGAAATCCAGCTTTTTGAACTCGGGATGGTTCATCAGCGCCACGAACAGCGTATTGAGACCGATCATGGCGGTGAACTTCCACTTGCCCAGTTCTTTGATGAAGCCGGCGATGTCACGCGGGTTGGTAATCAGGATGTTGTGGTTGCCGCTGATCATCATGCACATGCAGTTCGCCGTGAATGCATAGATATGATAAAGCGGCAGCGGCGCAATCATCACCTCCGAGCCCTCCTCAAACACTGGACCACCCTCGGGACGGTCCTGGCGCATGCAGGCATAGACTTGCTGCATGTTGGCGACCAGATTGCCATGCGTCAGCATCGCACCCTTGGCCAGCCCCGTGGTGCCACCGGTGTATTGCAGCACGGCGACGTCGTCGAGGGTTTGCGCCACGGCCTGCACCCGGCTGTCACGCCCCAGTTGCAGTGCCCGCTTGAAGCCGACAGCCTGGGGCAACCGGAATGGCGGGACCAGCTTCTTGACCTTGTCGACAATGGTGTTGACCAGCCACCCCTTGGCCGCCGACTGCATGTCGCCCATCTTCACTTCAATCAAATGTTCGATGGCGGTGTCCGGGAGCACTTCCTGCACCAGCTTGCCGAACATATTGAGGTAGACCAGTGCCTTGGCACCCGAGTCCTTGAACTGATGGCGCATCTCGCGCGCGGTGTACAACGGGTTGGTGTTGACCACGATCAGACCGGCACGCATGGCACCGAATACAGCAATGGGGTATTGCAGCAGGTTGGGCATCTGCACGGCGATACGGTCACCCGGCATCAGTTGCGTGTGCTGTTGCAGATAAGCGGTGAACGCGGCTGAATGACGATCAAGCTCGGCATAAGTCAGGGTCACGCCCATGTTGCTGAACGCAGGTCGGTCCGCGAACTTCTTGCAGCAGCGTTCAAACACGTCGATGACCGATTGATAGGCCTGTAGATCCACGTTGGAATCGACACCCGCCGGACGCTTGTCATCCCAGAAATCAGCTTGCATTATTTTTATCCTCTTCCCTGCATGTGCCTGGCCCGCTGTCAAAGGTCGGGGTGGCCCGACGTTATCAGTTAAAACGCGTCAGGCAAATAATCCACCTGACGTCATCAGCGGCATGAATCTTGTGCCTGTTCAGACTGCAATCTGCCACTGGCGATACACTGTCAGGCACAGGCGGGCCGGCCACGGGCAGCGTTCGACGCCGCAACAGCAGCGTTTATGCGCCTTTTGCTTATATTTGCCGGGAATGTGATCCGGGGAGCGCCAGCAAGCGTCTGTATGATCTTGTCCGCGCATTGGCGGCGGCAGGTCATCAAGTGTTACAAATCAAGGCTACGTCGGACTGAATGAACCGGCCCGCTTCAATTCATTTTGATTTTCATTGTCAGGACAGCCACATGACTCAAGTCACCAACACGCCTTACGAAGCCCTTGAAGTCGGTCAGACCGCCAGCTACAGCAAGACCGTCGAAGAACGGGACATTCAACTGTTCGCGGCGATGTCCGGCGACCACAACCCGGTTCACCTGGACGCAGAATACGCCGCCAAGACCATGTTCAAGGAGCGCATTGCCCACGGCATGTTCAGTGGCGCGCTGATCAGTGCTGCCGTTGCCTGCGAGCTGCCTGGGCCGGGCACCATTTATATCGGTCAACAGATGACGTTCCAAAAGCCTGTGAAGCTGGGTGACACGCTGACGGTGCGCCTGGAAATTCTGGAAAAGCTGCCGAAATTCCGCGTCCGCATCGCCACCCGCGTGTTCAACCAGAACGACGAACTGGTGGTAGACGGCGAAGCCGAGATCCTGGCCCCGCGTAAAAAGCAGACTGTCGACCTGACCGTGCTCCCGGAGATCACCTTCGGCTGACACCGAAAACGGGCGCGCGCCCAGACAACCCCGCGCCCACGCGCTGCTATGGCCTGAACACAAATATGTGATGCATCCCGGAACTCTTTCCCTGCGCTTTCCACTCAGGGGACTAGCCGTACCTCTATCCGGGATCACCCATTGTTCATTCCCACAGGCGGGGAACTCAGCCATGAATACGATCAACAGAAACATCTACCCCGTCTCCGGGATTTCTGCGCAGGATGCCCCTGTACAAACTGATCAGCTCCAGCCGCAAGGCCAGGGCATCAGGCCGGGGCACAATAGCAACCTGATCGACTTCGGACTGATACAGCAGGCCAATGGTCCGCACTCATCGCTGAACACATCGAGCTCCAGAATTCAGCCGACTGACACCAGCACGTCCTCAAACAGGCTGGGGGGTAATGGCGATCAGTTGCTGAACAAACTCGTGGAAGCGATCCGTAACATCCTCAACAACCTGCTCTCTCTGCTGGAAGGCAATCAACACCAGGGCTCTGCGCCTGCACAGACCCAGCGTGAACAGACGCCGACGTCCACTCAATCGCACGCTTCGCCTTCCTCGTCGTCTTCATCTTCGCCGTCGACATCCTCCCAGTCTTCACCCTCAGTGCCTTCAACGCCTCAGGGCAACGCAGAAAAACCGTTTGTGGTGCAGAGCGATCATCCGGCGGAAAAACCGGTATCGCTGCAGAGAACCTCAGAGCCAACGTCTGTGACGCCGCCACAAACACCACCGCAGGCTGTCGAGCGAAACAGCATTACCCCGGACAAGGCACCGGCCAAACCCGAGGCGGTAAAGCCGGCAGTGGTCAACGACCCGGTGCTGCCGAAAACCTCGACCCCTGCCGCCGCCAAGCCTGACAGCACGGTGACCGCCGCAAAACACGCGACGCCCGCTGCCCGTGGCCAGGGCGCTGACATGTCCGGCATGATCGGTTTTGCCAAGGAAGCCAATACCACCGGGGGCAACAACGGCGAAGTGGTCACCGTGAACACGGTTGCCGACCTCAAGAAGTACATGGAGGACGACAAAGCCCGCACCGTCAAGCTGGGGGCCAACCTGTCTGCCGACAGTAAAGTGTCAATAAATTTCGGGGCCAACAAAACCCTGCTGGGCACCGATAAAGGCAACACCTTGCACAACATCTATCTGGCCAGCGGCAAAACCGCCAGCAACGATATTTTCCAGAATCTGAACTTCAACCACGACGCCCGTTACCGTGAAAACGGCGACATGCAGATGTTCATCAGCAGCGGCAAGAACTACTGGATTGACCAAAACACCTACACCGGCACCAAGGATCAGAACCCCAAGGGGCTGGACAAACTGCTCTATGTAGGCGGGACGGCAGATAACGTCAGCCTGACCAATTCGAAATTCCAGAACAACGAATATGGCGTGATTCTCGGCCAGCCGGACGACTCGGCAGCCGCCAAGGCCGAGTACAAGGGCTACCCACGGATGACCATCGCCAACAACGTGTTCAGCAACCTTGATGTTCGGGCACCGGGTCTGATGCGTCACGGGCAGTTTGACGTGTTCAACAATTCCATCGACAACTTCCACCTTGGCTTCACCGCGACGGGCGATGCAACCATCCTGTCGCAGGCCAACTATTTCGCAAAAGGCGTGGATGTTTCCAGCAAGGCCAGTAACTCCGGCGTGCTGGATGACTACGGCGATGCTCACTTCAAAGACATTGGCAGTAACGTCAGCTTCACTCAGAAATCGCCGGTCACCGCCTGGACACCGAGCTACAACCGCGACGTGAAAACAGCCGAAGCAGCCAGAGCCTATGACCTGGCCAATGCGGGCGCACAGGTCGTGAAATAACCACCAGGCCCGAAACGCAGGCGAAAAAAAAGGGCGACCTGCGTCGCCCGAAGTGCCTTGCGTGCTCACTGACAGAATGACGGGCCTGCGCCAGTCATTCTTTTTTATGCCGCCGATTCCGGCGTTGGCAATGACCTGCCCGAGGTCATGCTGCGTCGTGTTCGATGGCATCAGCTTAAGCGCAGCTGGATAAATGCATGTTGATCCAGATCAGTTATCCGCTCGCCGGCCGCGCAGGCACAGGGATAACTGATCCGGGTCAATGACGCAGGAAGGGTGTCAGCGTTTTTTAGGCTTTTTCTTCGGTTTTTTGCCGCTCAACGGCATGGCCTGCTCGAAGGCGTTGCGCACTTCGTTGAGGCGTTTGTCGTTCAAATCGTGAACGCGCCTGGCGCGCTCTGCGCCCAGGTCGATCAATTTTTCATCGTCGCTCATGGCTTGCCGCTCTCGGACACTGGAAAACAGTGTCAATAATGCTTGCTCGCATCAGCCATGACCAGCACCTGTGCGGCAATTGGAGCGATCAGATCTGAATGTCGACCCAGATACCCTGACGCGGCTCGTCGTCGATCAAAGGCACGACAGGTACAGTATTGTCGGCATTGAGCGAGTCACCCGGAACGACCAGCCCCTGATACTCCTCGGCCTCTTCATAAGGACGACCCTGATGCTGCTGTTGCTGACGTTGCTGCTCTTCACGCAATAGCAACGCGCTGCGTTCAGTATCTTCGTTGTGCAGGTCGATAGAGGTCTCGCTGGAGCTCTGTTGCACCGGTGCCACAGGCGGGATGTCCGGCATGCGTTTGGCCGGGTCCAGCTGTGATGTCACGGGCACCACACTTAACGGAAGCATAGGTTGCAGCATGGTTTATATCCTCTTATCGGGGTTTCGGCCGTGTGCGTGGCAACTTGAACCGAGAAATAAGCAGCAATGATTTATAAGGCCTTTTTGGACTGCGTTTAGTGAAATTAGTGTCATGGAACTAAAAATTTGATGCGTCGCACGCCCCGACGGCGAGTTTTTTCACGTCACCTTTGGTCTTCGGTGCGCGTTCCGTTAACATAGTCAGCTTTTTCAAGCGGGAGACAGGCAGCATGGCGCAGCAGTATCAACCGGGGCAACGCTGGATTAGTGACAGCGAAGCCGAGCTGGGTTTAGGCACCGTTCTGGCACAGGACGGCCGCTTGTTGACCGTGCTCTATCCGGCCACTGGCGAGACACGCCAGTACGCACTGCGTAATGCGCCGCTGACCCGCGTGCGCTTCTCGCCGGGCGATGTGATCACGCACTTCGAAAACTGGAAGATGACCGTTCGCGAAGTCGACGATGTCGACGGCCTGCTGGTGTACCACGGCCTGAACGCGCAGAACGAAGTGGTCACGCTGCCGGAAACCCAACTGTCGAACTTCATCCAGTTCCGCCTGGCGACCGACCGTCTGTTCGCGGGCCAGATCGACCAGTTGTCGTGGTTTTCGCTGCGCTACAACACGCTTGAGCACACCAGCCGCCAGTTGCAGTCATCGCTTTGGGGCCTGGGTGGAGTGCGTGCGCAACCTATTGCGCACCAATTGCACATCGCCCGGGAAGTCGCCGACCGCATCGCGCCACGCGTATTGCTGGCCGACGAAGTGGGTTTGGGCAAGACCATCGAAGCCGGCCTGGTGATTCATCGCCAATTGCTGTCGGGGCGCGCCAACCGCGTGCTGATTCTGGTTCCGGAAAACCTCCAGCACCAGTGGCTGGTGGAGATGCGCCGCCGCTTCAACCTGCAGGTTGCGCTGTTCGACGCCGAACGCTTCATGGAAAGCGATGCCGGCAACCCGTTTGAAGACACCCAACTGGCGCTGGTTGCGCTGGAGTGGCTGGTCGAAGACGAAAAAGCGCAGGACGCCCTGTTCGCGGCGGGCTGGGACCTGATGGTGGTCGACGAAGCGCACCACCTGGTCTGGCACGAAGAAAAGGCCAGCCGTGAATACTCGCTGGTCGAACAACTGGCCGAGGTCATTGCCGGCGTACTGCTGCTGACCGCAACGCCAGAACAACTGGGCCAGGACAGCCACTTCGCCCGCCTGCGCCTGCTCGACCCGAACCGTTTCCACGACCTGAAAGCCTTCCGCGCCGAGAGCGAAAACTATCGCCCGGTGGCTCAGGCCGTTCAGGAACTGCTCGACAAGGGCAAATTGTCCGCTGCGGCGCAGAAGACCATCCACGGGTTCCTCGGTGCCGAAGGTGACACCTTGCTCGCGGCGGTCAATGCCGGCGACGACGAAGCCAAGGCACGTCTGATTCGCGAACTGCTGGACCGTCACGGCACCGGCCGCGTGCTGTTTCGCAACACCCGCGCCGCCGTGCAGGGCTTCCCGGAGCGCAAGCTGCATCAATACCCGCTGCCCTGCCCTGTTGAATACCTTGAACTGCCGGTTGGCGAGCACGCCGATCTTTACCCCGAAGTGAGTTTCCAGTCGCAGTCGGATGCCAGCGAAGAAGAGCGCTGGTGGCGCTTTGACCCACGCGTCGAATGGCTGATCGACACGCTCAAGATGCTCAAGCGCGTCAAGGTGCTGGTCATCTGTGCTCACGCTGAAACCGCCATGGACCTGGAAGACGCGCTGCGCGTGCGCTCCGGCATTCCGGCCACAGTGTTCCACGAAGGCATGAACATCCTTGAGCGCGACCGCGCCGCAGCCTATTTTGCGGACGAAGAGTTTGGCGCTCAGGTACTGATCTGTTCGGAAATCGGCAGCGAAGGCCGCAACTTCCAGTTTTCCCACCATCTGGTCCTGTTCGACCTGCCGTCGCACCCGGACCTGCTGGAACAGCGCATCGGGCGTCTGGACCGGATCGGCCAGAAACACGTCATCGAGCTGCACGTGCCATTTCTGGAGACCAGCCCGCAGGCGCGTCTGTTCCAGTGGTATCACGAAGCGCTCAATGCGTTCCTCAACACCTGCCCGACCGGCAACGCGCTGCAACATCAGTTTGGACCGCGCCTGTTGCCCTTGCTGGAAAGCGGTGACGACGATGAGTGGCAGAGCCTGATCGATGAGGCCCGCAGCGAGCGCGAGCGTCTGGAAAGCGAGCTGCACACTGGCCGCGACCGGCTGCTGGAGCTCAACTCCGGTGGTGCTGGCGAAGGTGAGGCACTGGTTGAGGATATTCTCGAACAGGACGATCAGTTCAGCCTGCCGATCTACATGGAAACCCTGTTCGACGCCTTTGGCATCGACAGCGAAGACCACTCGGAAAATGCCCTGATCCTCAAGCCGAGTGAGAAGATGCTCGACGCCAGCTTCCCGCTGGGCGACGACGAAGGCGTGACCATCACGTACGACCGCAATCAGGCACTGTCTCGTGAAGACATGCAGTTCATCACCTGGGAACACCCGATGGTCCAGGGCGGCATGGACCTGGTGCTGTCCGGTTCGATGGGCAACACGGCGGTGGCACTGATCAAGAACAAGGCGCTCAAACCGGGCACTGTGCTGCTGGAGCTGATCTACGTCAGCGAAGTGGTCGCGCCGCGCTCATTGCAACTGGGACGCTACCTGCCGCCTGCTGCACTGCGCTGCCTGCTCGACGCAAATGGCAACGATCTGTCGAGCCGTGTCTCGTTCAATACCCTGAACGATCAGCTTGAAAGTGTGCCACGCGCCAGCGCCAACAAGTTCATCCAGGCGCAGCGTGATCAGCTGACCCCGAGGATCAACGCAGGCGAAGAGAAAATCACTCCCAAGCACGCTGAACGCGTGGCCGAAGCACAACGCCGTCTGGCAGCCGACACCGAAGAGGAGCTGGCACGTCTGACCGCTTTGCAGGCGGTCAACCCTACCGTGCGTGACAGCGAACTGGTCGCCTTGCGCACTCAGCGCGAACAAGGTCTGGCGATGCTTGAAAAAGCCGCGCTGCGCCTTGAGGCGATCCGGGTACTGGTCGCGGGTTGAAGCCGCGCTGACTCTCCTCCCCATGCTCCGCGTGGGGATGCATTTCGTGACGCTCCGCGTCACAGCGATCTGCGATGGCAGTGATGCTTGTTCACGGCTCGAATCACCTTTTCGCCCCTCGGCGACCTACTTTGATGGGGCCAAAGTAGGCAACCCTGGCTCCGTTTCCGGCCCGACTTCGTCGGGTTCCTTCGCCCTGTCACTGATCCATGGCCCGGTGCGGCTTGCTCGGCGTCCTGCCTCGCATCCCCCGGATCAGCGCCAGAGCTCAGCCGTCACTTACGTCGCAATCGGCGTCGTTAGTGCCATCGTGGTTGAAAAGCACATCTAAAGCATTTTTGACTATCGTGCGGCGCTCTGCGTCGGCATGCCGTTCTGGACGCTCTGCGTCCGATCTTGCATCAGAGCAATCAATGCCTGACCACCGCAACCCCTTCCGCCAACCCCGCCACTGGTTCTTCCGCCACCATGCGCGCCGTCATCCGTTCGGCATCCCGGCTGAAGCAGCGCGATGCCTGATACAGAAACAGCAGGGTCAGAAACAGCGCGACCGGGATCAGGTACATGGCGTCGTGCAGGCCGATGGCCTTGAAGCTTTCGTTCATGACCTCGACACCCGCCACGGCCATCGCCGAGTGGGCGAAGTGATCAGACAGCAGACCGACCACCACCGGCCCAAGCCCGCCACCGAGCAGATAGAGCCCGGCAAAGAACAACGCCATGGCGGTTGCCCGCAGGCGTGGCTCGACCACGTCCTGAATCGCGGTGTAGACGCAGGTGTAAAAGTTGTAGGCAAACAGCCAGCCGAGGCTGAAAACGCCTACAAACACACCGATCTCGATTCGTCCTGCATGCAACGCATAGCCTGTCGCCAGCGCGGCGACCAGCATGCTGAAGGTCGCAAACAGCAGGCGGCCATTGGCGGAGCGCTGGTGCAGCTTGTCGGCAATCCAGCCGCCCAGCGTCAAGCCAATCAGACCGGTAACGCCCACGATGATTCCCGTCGCCACCGCCGCTTCCTGCAGCTGCAGAAGGAAGTAGCGCTGTAACATCGGCACCATGAATGAATTGCAGGCGTAGGTCGCAAAATTAAAGGTCAGACCGCCCAGCACCAGCCAGCGAAAGGTCGGGATCGACAGCACGCGGCGGATCGGCTTGTCGATCTTGGCTTGCGACATACGCACGTTTTCGGCAGCGCCGCGCTTGGGCTCCTTGATGAAAAAGATCAACACCGCCAGCAACAGACCGGGCACCGCCGCAATGAAAAATGGCGCACGCCAGCTGTCGAACGCCTTGACCATCGCACCAATGGTAAAGAACGCCAACAGCAAGCCCAATGGCAGACCGAGCATGAACAGGCCCATTGCACGTGCACGCCGGTGGGCAGGAAACAGGTCGCCGATCAGCGAGTTGGCCGCAGGCGCATAACTGGCCTCGCCTATCCCGACGCCCATGCGTACCAGCAGGAACGCCCAGAAACTGCCGACCATGCCATTGACCGCCGTCAAGCCGCTCCAGACCGCCAGCCCGCAGCCCATCAGTTTTTTGCGCGACCCGTTATCCGCCATGCGCCCCAGCGGCAGGCCGGCGATGGCGTAGACCAGTGTGAACGCAGTGCCGAGCATGCCCAGTTGAAAATCGCTCAAGTGCCATTCCAGACGAATAGGCTCAACGATGATTGCCGGAATGGTGCGATCGAAAAAGTTGAACAGATTGGCCAAAAACAACAGGAACAGAACACGCCAGGCATTGGCCGCTTGAGTCGCGTTTTCCGGCGGGAGCTTGTTCATGGCGCCATTCGTCCTTCTATGGTCAGTCACTCAAATCTAGAAGCAGGAAGGTTGTCTGTCTGTAAATATTCGTAACTACGGCAGGTGCGTGATGGCCTTTTATAACTATTCGTTATTGAACTGATGTCAAAATGTCCCCTCATTTGGGTGGCAGGTTGTAAACAACTTCTATACTCAGCTCAAATCGCCAGGCCTTAAGCCTTGGCGCCCTGGTAGTCAAAATAGGGCACGCTATGGAGTGGCTGGGTTTGAACATGTTCGCTGGCCTGCCAGCGGACGGGCAATTGCTGGTCGACTGCAGTCATAATCTGTTTCTGGTAGCGCTGGCCTATGGCGTGGCGTGCGCGGCGTGCTTTGCCACGCTGGACATCGCCGACCGCGTCATTCATGTGGATGCCACCACAAGCCGGCGCGTATGGAAAGCGTTGGGCGCACTCTGCCTGGCGGGCGGTGTGTGGGCCATGCACTTCATCAGCATGCTGGCGTTTCAGGCACCGCTGAAAATCTCCTACGACCTGACCATTACCCTGGTGTCGCTGCTGATCGTGCTGATCACGGCACTGGGCGCCATGAAAGCCCTGACCATCCCGGAGCTGACCCTCAAGCGCTGCCTGATCAGTTCGGTGGTCATGGGCATAGGTATCAGCACCATGCACTATCTGGGCATGTCGGCCATGCGCTCCGCAGCCACGCAATACTACGAGCCGCGAATGTTCGCGCTGTCGATTGTGGTCGCTGTGCTCTCCAGCATCGCGCTGCTGACCCTGTCACGCCACCTGCGTCAGTACAGCGGCATGTTCCATCAGATGTTTCGCTATGGCGTCAGCCTGCTGCTGGGCGCAGGCTTGCTGACCATGCACCTGATGGGCATGCGAGCGCTGCGCCTGGTTATCCCCGAGAACGCCGAGCTGCACATTCCCGGCACCGAAAACAGTCAACAACTGGGGCTCACCATCGCGGCCATTACCCTGCTGATCATCGCCGGGAGTATCAGCGCGGCAATGGCCGACAAGAAGTTGCAGGGCAAGGAAAATGACCTGCAACGGGTCAACGCCCTGCTCAGCCAGCTGGATCAGGCACGCGTTTCGCTCCAGCAAGTGGCGCATTACGACCCGCTGACCAACCTGATCAACCGCCGCGGCTTCAATCAGATATTCGCTGAAAAGCTGCTGGAGCACACCCACAGCAAAGGTATGCTGGCGGTGATGTTTCTGGACATCGACCACTTCAAGCGCATTAACGACAGCCTGGGGCACGATGCCGGTGACGAGCTGCTCAAGGTGATCGCCGAGCGCATCCGCAGCGCCACGCGTGTTCAAGACGTGGTTGCACGTTTCGGCGGTGATGAGTTCTGCATTCTGCTGAGCATTCCCGATTACGAAGAGGCGCGGCATCTGGCGCATCGGGTCATGCACAAAATGAAGGAAACCATCGCGCTTGCAGGACGGCGCATGGTCATGACCACCAGCATTGGCATCGCGGTCTTCCCGCGTGACGGCTCGACCTGCGATGAACTGCTCAAGCACGCAGACCTTGCGCTTTACCAGTCCAAGGGTAACGGGCGTAACCGGGTGAATTTCTTCAGCCCGGCACTCAAGACCAAGGCCAGCCTGGAACTGCACCTTGAGGAAGAACTGCGCAACGCCCTGCGTGAAGAGACAGGCCTGCAGGTCTACTACCAGCCTATCGTCGACATGCGCACCGGCCACGTCGCCAAGCTGGAAGCGCTGGTGCGCTGGCATCACCCGCAGCACGGCCTGCTGGCGCCCGTTCGCTTCATCGGCATTGCCGAAGCCAACGGTCTGATTGCCGAGCTGGACAACTGGGTGCTGCGCCGTGCCTGTCGTGATCTGGCCACCTTGCGCAACGAGGGTCTGGAACAGTTGATCATCACCGTCAACTGTTCGGCACTGACGCTTGGCCGCGACGAGCTGGTCGAAGAGGTCGAGCAGGCGCTGGCCGACGCCAATGCCGCGCCTGGCCGGCTGGAGCTAGAGGTGACCGAAAATGCCTTGATGGGCAATATCAGCAACACCATCCTGATGCTCAAGCACATTCGCAGCCTGGGGGTGTCGCTGTCGATCGACGACTTCGGTACGGGCTATTCGTCACTCGCCTACCTCAAGCGCCTGCCGCTGGACACGCTGAAGATCGACCGGTCATTCATTATCGACATCCCCGACTCGCCGCAAGACATGGAAATCGTCCAGGCGATTATCGTCATGGCGCACACCCTGCACCTGAAAGTGGTCACCGAGGGCGTGGAAACCCCTGCACAACTGGAGTTTCTCAACCAGTTCGGCAGTGATTACGTGCAAGGCTATCTGTTCAGCAGACCGCAGCCACTGGAGCGAATCCTGCCTCTTGCCAAACAGATGAACGCACGCGAAGCGAACAGTCGATGGCCGGTGCTGCCGTTTCCGGTCTCCAAAGAGCCGGACATCGATGTACCAGAACCCATCGACCCGTTCGACGAGCTGCCCGACAGTGACAGCTTTGTCAGCCACCGCCCCGTTCGCACCTGACGCTTCTGCGATGGGAATCGGTAAAACGCTCATCGGCAGGTGTGGTTTTACGCCACGCAGACCGCCCCAGAGTTACCTTCCAACCCAATCATGCTAACAGGCGAGCACTGATAGGGTGCGAAATTCAGGCATTCGCCCTGTTTTGAATCAGAACCCAAGGTGCCACCACCACCGCCCACAGCGGCGGATCGGTCTCTACCAGCTCAAGCGCCTTGGTTTCAGACACCTTGCCAACCTGCCCGTCGGCCAGCCACGCAGACACCCTGGCTGCATCATTTTCGGCCACGGCCTCGGCGACTTCGATTAAATCCAGAGGCAGCTCGACCCACAACAGGGCACCCTTGGCAAAGAATGGTTGCAATTCAGTCCAGGTGATTGAGGCGGTTTCGCCGAGCAGTTTGGCATAGAGGGTGCTAGGTTCTTGCGTCATGGGTTTCACCAGAAAGAAAATCGGCGCAATGATAACGCCGACTTTCCCGCCGGCAAGCCCAGAAGCAGGTGAAAAGTCGCAGGGAGATGCAGATAACCTTATGGATCTGAAGGTTTTTCAGACACTCAAGTGGTTGGATTCTGTAACTTTCTTTCGATTAAGCGACACCCATCGGTTGGCTCCCCGGCACGCGGCTTTCCAAGCCATTGACCGGCACTCTAAACTGTTCCGGTACAGTTGGCGGAGCGGGGAAAACCGGTAATCGAATCCGGTCCTGGAGCCTCGGCCATCAGGATTATAAAAACTACAACGCAAGAGTGGAGCATCATGACTAAGGGTACCAATAAGCTTTCAAGGCTGTTTGCCGCACTGGTTATGGCGGGGGTTGCCAGCCATTCGTTCGCAGCTGACACCATCAAGATCGGCATCGCCGGCCCGAAAACCGGTCCTGTTGCCGAGTACGGCACCATGCAGTTCAACGGTGCCAAAATGGCCATCGAGCAGATCAACGCCAAAGGCGGCGTCGATGGCAAAAAGCTTGAAGCCGTCGAGTACGACGATGCTTGCGACCCGAAACAGGCCGTTGCAGTCGCCAACAAAGTGGTCAACGACGGCGTGAAATACGTGGTCGGTCACCTGTGCTCCAGCTCCGCTCAGCCAGCGTCCGATGTTTACGAAGACGAAGGCATCATCATGGTCACCCCGGCTGCCACCAGCCCGGAAATCACCGCGCGCGGCTACAAGATGGTGTTCCGCACCATCGGTCTGGACAGCGCTCAGGGCCCGGCAGCAGGCAACTACATTGCCGATGTCGCCAAACCGAAAATCGTCGCTGTCATTCACGACAAGCAGCAGTACGGCGAAGGTATCGCGACAGCCGTGAAGCAGACGCTGGAAGCCAAAGGCTTCAAGGTTGCGCTGTTTGAAGGCATCAACGCTGGCGACAAGGACTTCTCCTCGCTGATCGCCAAACTCAAGCAAGCCAATGTCGATTTCGTCTACTACGGCGGCTACCACCCTGAGCTGGGGCAGATCCTGCGCCAGTCCAAGGAAAAGGGCCTGAACGCCAAGTTCATGGGTCCTGAAGGCGTCGGCAACGAGTCCATCTCGCAAATTGCTGGTGATGCTTCCGAAGGCATGCTGGTCACCCTGCCAAAATCCTTCGATCAGGACCCGGCCAACCAGGCACTGACCAAAGCGTTCCAGGACAAGAAGCAGGACCCGAGCGGCCCGTTCGTGTACCCATCGTACTCCGCCGTTCAGGTCATTGCTGACGGCATCGCTGCCGCCAAGTCCGAAGACACCGCCAAGGTGGCAGCTGCCATCCATGCCGGCACCTTCAAGACCCCAATGGGCGATCTGAGCTACGACGCCAAGGGCGACCTGAAGAACTTCCAGTTCGTGGTCTACGAGTGGCACTTCGGCAAACCGAAGACCGAAGCAGCCAAATAAGCTGCTGCGTCACTCATCGAAGCCCACTGCCTGTGCAGTGGGCTTTGTTTTACACATCCAGGCCCGCACGCAGACCGATATCAACAACACTGCGTAACGAGGCCCCCTGAAAATCTTAAAACCGTCACCAGCGGTTCGCTGACGGCGCAACAGGCTACGCATCGACAGAATGCCACCCCGGCGCACATCAGAGAAATGCAGATCAGGTTTTTAGGAGCGCGGTAAATGCCCGAGTTTTTCCACTACATGCAGCAGCTGGTCAATGGCCTGACCATTGGCAGTACGTATGCATTGATCGCCATCGGCTACACGATGGTGTACGGCATCATTGGAATGATCAACTTCGCCCATGGCGAGGTGTACATGATCGGTTCTTATGTGGCCTTCATGGCACTCGCCGGTCTGGCGATGCTGGGGATTCATAGCCTGCCGTTGCTGATGATTGCCGGCTTTGCCGCAGCGATCGTCGTAACCAGCGCCTACGGATACAGCATCGAGCGTGTGGCCTATCGGCCATTGCGCAACAGCAACCGTCTGATTCCACTGATTTCTGCGATCGGCATGTCGATCTTTCTGCAGAACTCGGTTCAGCTTTCTCAGGGTTCCGGCAACTTTGCCATCCCCAACCTGCTGCCCGGCAGCCTGTCGTTCGGGCCCGGTGGTTCGCAGGAAGTGCTTATTTCCTACATGCAGATCGTGGTGTTCGTCGTCACCCTGCTGGCCATGACCGGCCTGACCCTGTTCATCTCCCGCTCGCGAATGGGCCGCGCCTGCCGCGCCTGCGCCGAAGACATGAAAATGGCCAACCTGCTGGGCATCAACACCAACAACATCATTGCCCTGACCTTCGTGGTCGGCGCGGCACTGGCCGCCGTCGCCGCGATGCTGCTGAGCATGCAATACGGCGTGATCAACCCGAGTGCCGGGTTTCTGGTCGGCCTGAAAGCGTTCACAGCGGCGGTGCTGGGCGGTATAGGATCGATCCCTGGCGCGGTGCTCGGCGGTCTGGTATTGGGCGTCGCCGAGGCGTTCGGTGCCGACATTTTCGGTGATCAGTACAAGGACGTCGTGGCCTTCGGCCTGCTGGTTCTGGTGCTGCTGTTCCGACCGACCGGTATTCTGGGTCGTCCGGAGGTTGAAAAAGTATGAGCAAGTCTTTCAAACAGGCGCTGTTCAGCGCCGCACTGGTCTGGGCCGTGGCCTACCCGGTGTTCGGCCTGAAACTGGCGTTCTCCGGCGTGACCCTGCAAGTGCAGAATGCCAGCCCGCTGACCCTGACCATTATTGCCGTGTGCTCGGTGCTGCTGTTTCTGCGCGTGCTGTTCGCCGAGCAAATCAGCGGCCTGCGTCGCGGCTCGGAAAAGCCGCTGATCCCGCAGAAGACCAGCGACTTCCTGACTCAGCCGAAAACCCAGCGCTGGGGCCTGGCGGCCCTGATCGTGCTGGCCTTCATCTGGCCGTTCTTCGGCTCGCGCGGCGCGGTGGACATCGCCACGCTGATCCTGATCTACGTCATGCTCGGCCTGGGCCTGAACATCGTCGTCGGCCTGGCCGGCCTGCTTGATCTCGGCTACGTGGGTTTCTATGCGGTCGGTGCCTACAGCTACGCCCTGCTGTCCCATTACTACGGGCTCGGCTTCTGGATCTGCCTGCCGATTGCGGGGATGATGGCGGCAGTGTTCGGCTTCTTGCTGGGCTTCCCGGTATTGCGTTTGCGCGGCGACTATCTGGCCATCGTGACGCTGGGGTTCGGCGAGATCATCCGTATTTTCCTGCGTAACCTCACCGAGTTGACGGGTGGCCCGAATGGCATCAGCAACATCGACAAGCCGACCTTTTTCGGCCTGACGTTCGAGCGCAAAGCGGCCGAAGGCATGCAGACCTTTCACGAGTATTTCGGCCTGCCGTACAACTCGATCAACAAGGTTGTCTTTCTCTACCTGATCGCCCTGCTGCTGGCACTGGCGGCGCTGTTCGTCATCAACCGTCTGCTGCGCATGCCGATCGGCCGGGCCTGGGAGGCGCTGCGTGAAGACGAAATCGCCTGCCGCGCGCTGGGCCTGAATCCGACCGTCATCAAGCTGTCGGCCTTCACCCTGGGCGCTGCATTCGCCGGTTTCGCCGGCAGCTTCTTCGCGGCCCGCCAAGGCCTGGTGACACCCGAATCCTTCACCTTCATCGAGTCGGCAATCATCCTCGCCATCGTTGTGCTCGGTGGCATGGGCTCGCAACTGGGCGTGATTCTGGCGGCCATTGTGATGATCCTGCTGCCGGAACTGATGCGTGAGTTCAGCGACTACCGCATGTTGATGTTCGGCGCCCTGATGGTGCTGATGATGATCTGGCGTCCTCAAGGCTTCCTGCCGATGCAACGGCCTGAAATGAAATTGAAAGCGGAGCTGCCCAAATGAGCCGCCCATTACTGCAAGCCACCGGCTTGAGCATGCGTTTTGGCGGCCTGCTGGCGGTCAACGGTGTGGCCTTGACGGTCAATAAAGGTCAGGTCGTGTCGATGATCGGCCCCAACGGCGCGGGCAAGACCACAGTCTTCAACTGCCTGACCGGCTTCTACAAGCCAAGCGCCGGCACCATTTTGCTGGACGGCGAGCCGATTCAAGGCTTGGCGGGGCATCAGATTGCCCGCAAGGGCGTGGTTCGAACCTTCCAGAACGTGCGCCTGTTCAAGGAAATGACTGCGGTGGAGAACCTGCTGGTTGCTCAGCACCGGCACCTGAACACCAACTTCCTGTCCGGCCTGTTCAAGACCCCGGCGTTCCGTCGCAGCGAACGCGAAGCGATGGACTATGCCGAGCACTGGCTCGAAGCCGTCAACCTGCGCGAGTTCGCCAACCGCCCTGCCGGAACACTGGCCTATGGTCAGCAACGCCGCCTGGAAATCGCCCGCTGCATGATGACGCGCCCGCGCATCCTGATGCTCGACGAACCGGCAGCCGGGCTGAACCCCAGAGAAACCGACGACCTGAAAGCCCTGATCGGTGTGTTGCGCAACGAGCACGACGCCACGGTCCTGCTGATCGAGCACGACATGAAACTGGTGATGAGCATTTCCGACCACATTGTGGTGATCAATCAGGGCACGCCTCTGGCAGACGGTACGCCGGAACAGATTCGCGACAATCCTGACGTGATCAAAGCCTACCTGGGGGAAGCGTAAATGCTGCAGTTCGAAAACGTTTCCACCTTCTACGGCAAGATCCAGGCACTGCACAGCGTCAACGTGGAGGTTCGTCAGGGCGAAATCGTCACCCTGATCGGCGCCAACGGTGCGGGCAAGTCCACCCTGCTGATGACCCTGTGCGGTTCGCCGCGTGCGCACAGCGGCAGCATTCGCTACATGGGCGAAGAACTGGTCGGGCTGGAGTCCTCGATTATCATGCGCAAGAGCATCGCCGTCGTGCCGGAAGGCCGTCGTGTGTTTGCGCGCCTGACGGTCGAAGAAAACCTCGCGATGGGCGGTTTCTTCACGGAAAAGGCTGACTATCAGGAGCAGATGGACAAGGTTCTGCACCTCTTCCCGCGCCTCAAGGAACGCTTCAATCAGCGTGGCGGCACCATGTCCGGTGGCGAACAACAGATGCTCGCGATCGGCCGTGCGCTGATGAGCAAGCCCAAGCTATTGCTGCTGGACGAGCCGTCGCTGGGCCTGGCACCGATCATCATTCAGCAGATTTTCGAGATCGTCGAACAACTGCGCCGTGACGGGGTGACGGTGTTTCTGGTCGAGCAGAACGCCAATCAGGCCCTGAAAGTCGCCGACCGCGCCTACGTACTGGAAAACGGTCGCGTGGTCATGCAAGGCACGGGTGAAGAACTGCTGGTTGATCCGAAAGTGCGGGATGCGTACCTGGGCGGTTGAGATTGCCCAGGACACCCGTCATCCACGCCCCGGTTTCTTGCCCGGAGGCGTAGGGGCGGACCCGGCGACGCTTCGCTTGTCCGCAATGGGCTGCGAAGCGGCCCCAAGGCCGGCCACTTCGGTTGTGTCAGGCACACCAAGGCGGCTGGTTTTGCTGCCGGTCCCCGGCAGTTCGCGGACAAGCGAAGCGACGCTCGGTCCGCTCCTGCACGCGATAGACATTCCAACCCTTGTGATGCATCTCCAGTCTGAGTAACGTGGCGGCACCTGTCTGGAGACCACATCATGTTCACTGCCCGTTCCGTCCTCGTATTTGCCCTTCTACCGCTGTTTGCCGGGTGTCAGTTGCTCGGTAAACAGGCCGAGGAACCGAAGGTTTCTACGGCTGGCATGCTCCGTATGCAGGGCGATCTGACTGGCAGCAACGGCCAATTGCTGTTCAAGCCATGCAACGAGCAGCGTCGTTATGTGGTCAAGGATCGCGGCAATACCGGCATTTTGCAGGAAGCCGCTTCGCTGGCCGACAAAAACGGCAAGGTGTTTGCCGACCTGCGCGGCAGTTTTACTGCGAGCAAGGCGGCCAACAGCGATGGCCAAGTGGACCTGCATCAGCTGTATCGCGTCGAGCGTCCCGGTCAGGCCTGTGAAGACCTCAATTTCAAACGCCTGACGCTGCACGTCAACGGCAACAAACCTGCCTGGAACGTCAACGTCAGTGGCAAAGGCATGGTGCTGGAGCGCGAAGGGCTCGCCCCCCTGGCCTTGCCGTACGTGGAAGAGAAGCTTCCCGATGGCAGTTTCAGCGTCAGCAGCGAAGCCAACAACCAGCGCATCGAGATCTGGGTAGCCCCGCAGCGTTGCGTTGACAGCGTCGACGGCTCGGTGCAGCACCTCACCGCAGAGCTGCGTATCAACGGTCAGGCCCAGCGTGGCTGCGGTTATTACGGCGGTTCGCGCGACGACTGATCGGGCAGGCTCGCCGCCAAAGGGGTTCAGCGCTTATAATCGCCGGTCTTGTAGTGCTGTCGGGCTGAACCTGCGGCCCGAAAACTGGACCCCTTAATGTTACGAATCACCGAACTCAAGCTGCCGATCGATCACCCGGAAGAAGACCTGCGCGTTGCACTCTTGCAGCACTTGGGCATCGACAGCAGCGAATTGCTGGACTTCACCCTCTTCAAACGCAGTTACGACGCGCGCAAGAAGTCGTCCGAGCTGTGTTTCATCTACACCATCGACTTTCAGGTCAAGGATGAAGCAGCGCTGCTGCGCAAGCTCGCCAATGACCGTCACGTCGGCCCGGCACCGGATGTCAGCTATAAAGTGGTCGGTCACGCCCCTGAAGGCCTGAGCGAGCGCCCGATAGTGGTGGGCTTCGGGCCGTGCGGCATTTTTGCCGGGCTGCTGCTGGCGCAGATGGGCTTCAAGCCGATCATCCTCGAGCGCGGCACCGAAGTGCGCCAGCGCACCAAGGACACGTGGGCGCTGTGGCGCAAGAACGTGCTCAACGCCGAGTCCAACGTGCAATTCGGTGAAGGCGGTGCCGGTACGTTCTCCGACGGCAAGCTTTACAGCCAGATCAAGGACCCGAAATTCATCGGCCGCAAGGTGCTGCACGAGTTCGTGAAAGCGGGCGCGCCGGAAGAAATTCTCTACGTCAGCAAACCGCACATCGGCACGTTCCGCCTGACCGGTGTGGTTGAAAACATGCGTCACCAGATCGAAGCGCTGGGCGGCGAAGTGCGCTTTCAGCAGCGCGTGACCGACCTGATGATCGAGGACGGCCAGTTGCTGGGCGTCCAGCTCGACAGCGGTGAACAGATCGAGTCCCGGCACGTCATCCTGGCGCTGGGCCACAGCGCCCGTGACACTTTCCGTATGCTGCACGGCCGTGGCGTGTTCATGGAAGCCAAGCCGTTCTCGGTGGGTTTTCGCATCGAGCACCCGCAATCGCTGATCGACCGTGCACGGCTGGGCAAATACGCCGGGCACCCGAAACTGGGCGCGGCGGATTACAAGCTGGTGCATCACGCCAGCAACGGTCGTTCGGTTTACAGTTTCTGCATGTGCCCTGGCGGCACGGTGGTAGCAGCAACGTCGGAACCTGGCCGAGTGGTCACCAACGGCATGAGTCAGTATTCGCGCAACGAGCGCAATGCCAACTCGGGCATCGTGGTCGGTATTTCGCCGGAGCAGGACTTTCCTGGCAGCCCGTTGGCCGGTATCGAGCTGCAGGAGCGTCTGGAATCCCACGCTTACCTGCTGGGCGGCAGCAACTACGAAGCCCCCGCGCAACTGGTCGGCGACTTCATCGCCGGCAGAGCGTCAACGGCGCTGGGCAGTGTAGAACCTTCCTACAAGCCAGGCGTGAAACTGGTGGACCTGGCCGAGGCCCTGCCCGCCTTTGCCATCGAAGCCATCCGTGAGGCGTTGCCTGCGTTCGACAAGCAGATCAAAGGCTTCTCGCTGCACGATGCAGTGCTGACCGGCATCGAAACCCGCACCTCGGCACCGCTGCGGATCACTCGCGGCCCGACTATGCAGAGCCTGAATACCAAAGGCCTTTACCCGGCCGGTGAAGGCGCGGGCTATGCGGGCGGTATCCTGTCGGCAGGCGTGGACGGCATTCGGGTTGCCGAAGCACTGGTGCGCGACATGCTGGGGATCGAGGGCTGACCCCACTATCGTGCGGCGCTCTGCGTCACAGAGTCAGTTAGATTCAGGCCAGGCTCAATGCACCTTTTCGCCCCTCGGCGACTGACTTTGAAGGATCAAAGTAAGCAAATGTATG
>NZ_JARVSI010000036.1:0-44988 GCF_030209255.1 Pseudomonas sp. CFBP2511
CGGAACGATAACCTCAACCACGACCACTATCGTGCGACGCTCCGCGTCGGCATGCTGTTCTGGACGCTCCGCGTCTTCTTTTGTGACGCAGAGCGTCACGCACTGTATTCCCACCAGCGCGTGCGGAACGATCAGACGTCGCCGACGTGCTCAATCGCGCCATCGCTGTAGGGCAATCCCTACCCCCGGCCTTCCAGCCTGCCTAGGCCATTCTCTCCCGGTCCCCGATTTGCGGGGCGATCACGCTGCTCTAGGCTTGAGCCCACGCAGACAAAACAAAGGTGTGGGTAATGAGCGACGTCGATACAAGCGCTGGAGCGAGTGATGTTCTGGTCAGCTTTCGTGGTGTGCAGAAGAGCTACGACGGCGAAGCATTGATCGTCAAAGACCTCAATCTGGACATTCGCAAAGGCGAATTCCTCACCCTGCTCGGGCCTTCCGGTTCCGGCAAGACCACCAGCCTGATGATGCTGGCCGGCTTCGAAACACCGACCGCTGGCGAAATTCTGCTCGGTGGCCGCGCCATCAACAACGTGCCGCCGCACAAGCGTGACATCGGCATGGTGTTCCAGAACTACGCTTTGTTTCCGCACATGACGGTTGCCGAGAACCTCGCGTTCCCGCTGTCGGTGCGTGGCATGAGCAAGACCGACGTCGGCGAAAAAGTCAAAAAGGCTCTGGGCATGGTCCAGCTCGACACGTTTGCGCATCGCTACCCGGCGCAGCTGTCCGGTGGCCAGCAGCAACGTGTAGCTCTGGCGCGCGCGTTGGTGTTCGAGCCACAACTGGTGCTGATGGATGAGCCGCTCGGCGCGCTCGACAAACAACTGCGCGAACACATGCAGATGGAGATCAAGCATCTGCACCAGCGCCTCGGTGTGACAGTGGTCTACGTGACCCACGACCAGGGTGAAGCACTGACCATGTCCGACCGGGTTGCGGTCTTCCATCAAGGTGAGATCCAGCAGATCGCGCCGCCACGCAGCCTGTACGAAGAGCCGAAAAACACCTTCGTAGCCAATTTCATCGGCGAGAACAATCGACTCAACGGGCGTCTGGTCAGCCAGGACGGCGACCGCTGCGTGGTCGAGCTGGAGCGCGGCGAGAAAGTGCACGCACTGGCGATCAACGTCGGTCGGCCGGGTGGCCCGGTGACGCTGTCCATTCGCCCCGAACGCATCAACCTCAATGGCCGCAGCGAAAGCTGTGTGAACCGTTTCTCTGGTCGAGTGGCCGAGTTTATCTACCTCGGCGACCACGTCCGTGTGCGTCTGGAAGTGGCCGGCAAGACTGACTTCTTCGTCAAGCAGCCGATTGCCGAACTGGACCCGACGCTGAGTGTGGGTGACGTTGTGCCGATCGGTTGGCAAGTCGAGCACGTACGTGCGCTCGATCCCCTGCAGCAAGAGCATTGATCTGTACATAAAAGCAACAACAGAGGCGAATTGATCGCCCATCCCAATCGCTTACCAACACTGCTCGTGGAGAAAAGAATCTATGTTGAAGTCTTTGAAGTTCACCGCCATCACGTTGGGCCTGATGTGCGCCGCGCAAGCCATGGCCGCCACCGACCTGACCGTCATTTCCTTCGGCGGTGCCAACAAGGCCGCTCAGGAAAAAGCGTTCTACGCGCCGTGGGAAAAGGCCGGCAACGGCAAGATCATTGCCGGTGAGTACAACGGTGAAATGGCCAAGGTCAAAACCATGGTCGACACCAAGAGCGTTTCCTGGGATTTGGTAGAGGTTGAATCGCCAGAACTGGCTCGCGGCTGCGATGAAGACATGTTCGAAGAGCTGGACCCGAAACTGCTCGGCAATGCCGCTGACTTCGTGCCTGGCGCCATCACCACCTGCGGTGCGGGCTTCTTCGTCTGGTCCACCGTGCTGGCCTACAACGCCGACAAGGTTGCCAGCGCGCCAAGTGGCTGGGTCGATTTCTGGGACACCAAGAAATTCCCTGGCAAGCGCGGCCTGCGCAAAGGCGCCAAATACACCCTGGAATTCGCGTTGATGGCCGACGGCGTTGCGCCGAAAGACGTCTACAAAGTGCTGGCCAGCAAAGACGGTCAGGACCGTGCGTTCAAGAAACTCGATGAGCTCAAGCCAAACATCCAGTGGTGGGAAGCCGGCGCACAGCCGCCGCAGTACCTCGCTTCCGGTGACGTGGTGATGAGCTCGGCCTACAACGGCCGGATCGCTGCCGTGCAGAAAGAAAGCAACCTGAAAGTGGTGTGGACCGGCGGCGTGTACGACTTCGATGCCTGGGCAATTCCAAAGGGCTCGAAAAACGCCGATGCAGCGAAGAAATTCATCGCTTTCATGCTGAGCCCGGAGCAACAGAAAACCTACTCGCAGAACATCGCCTACGGCCCGGCCAACACCCAGGCGGTCAAGCTGCTGGACAAGGAAACGCTGCAGAACATGCCCACCACACCTGAGAACATCAAGGATCAGGTGCAGATGGACGTGGCGTTCTGGACCGACAACGGCGAATCCCTCGAGCAGCGTTTCACTGCCTGGGCTGCCAAGTAAGCCGTTTGCGTTGAGTCAGATCCGGGCGTTCCCTGCTGCAGG
Organism: Pseudomonas sp. CFBP2511; assembly: GCF_030209255.1. Classification (NCBI taxonomy): domain Bacteria; kingdom Pseudomonadati; phylum Pseudomonadota; class Gammaproteobacteria; order Pseudomonadales; family Pseudomonadaceae; genus Pseudomonas; species Pseudomonas sp. CFBP2511. The sequence goes on from NZ_JARVSI010000036.1 coordinate 2,575, forward strand.
GAACGCCCCCTTGTTGAAAGATTTCGGAGTTCGCTATGGCCATCGCCGTGCCCTTGACTGAAGGCGCCAGCCCCACCTTGAAGCAACGTCTCGCTCGCGCCGAGCGGGTCAACCGCTGGAAGGCTCAGGCATTGATCGCGCCGTTGGTGATTTTCCTGCTGTTGGTGTTTCTGGTGCCCATCGCCGCGCTGCTCTACAAGAGCGTTGGCAACCCCGAAGTTGTTACCGCGCTACCGACCACCGTGGTCGAGGTGCAGAAATGGGATGGTAAAGGGCTGCCGCCCGAGTCGGTCTATAAGGCGTTGAGCCTGGACCTGGCTGAAACGCGCAAGAATTCCACGCTGGGCGACCTGTCCAAGCGTTTGAACATGGAACTGGCCGGTTATCGCAGCCTGCTGAGCAAGACCGCTCGCGCGCTGCCGTTCAAGACCGAACCGGCCTCTTATAAAGAAGCGCTCGAAGCGCTGGATGAACGCTGGGGCGACCCGGCTTACTGGCAGGCGGTGCGCCGCAACACCAGCAGTGTCACGCCGTATTACCTGTTGGCGGCGGTTGACCATCGCGTCGATGACCTGGGGGAAGTCGCCCCTGCAACGCCGGATCAGGCGATTTACCTGGATATCTTCGCTCGCACCTTCTGGATGGGCCTGGTGATCACCGCTATCTGCCTGGTGCTGGCGTATCCACTGGCTTACCTGCTGGCCAACCTGCCGGCACGGCAGAGCAACCTGCTGATGATTCTGGTGCTGCTGCCGTTCTGGACCTCGATTCTGGTGCGTGTCGCGGCCTGGATCGTGCTGTTGCAGTCGAGCGGCCTGATCAATAGTGCGCTGCTGGCGATGGGCATCATCGACAAGCCGCTGGAGCTGGTCTTCAACCGGGTCGGTGTGTACATCTCGATGGTGCACATCATGCTGCCGTTCATGATTCTGCCGATCTACAGCGTGATGAAGAACATCTCCCCGACCTACATGCGCGCCGCCATTTCGCTAGGCTGCCATCCGTTCGCCAGCTTCTGGCGCGTGTATTTCCCGCAGACCTACGCCGGCATCGGGGCGGGCTGTCTGCTGGTATTCATTCTGTCGATCGGCTACTACATCACCCCGGCCTTGCTGGGCAGTCCGAACGACCAGATGGTCAGTTATTTTGTCGCGTTCTACACCAACACCAGCATCAACTGGGGCATGGCAACGGCGCTCGGCGGGCTGCTGCTGTTGGCGACCATCGTGCTGTACCTGATTTATAGCTGGCTGGTAGGCGCCAGCCGCCTGCGACTGAGCTGAGGAGCGTCAACATGTTGAATGCCTACACATCGCCGATCGAGCGCATCTGGTATTACGCCTTGCGTATCCTCTGCGCGCTGATCCTGCTCTTTCTCGTGTTGCCGGTGCTGGTCATCGTGCCGTTGTCGTTCAATTCGGGGAGCTTTCTGGTCTATCCGCTGCAAGGCTATTCGTTGCAGTGGTACCAGGACTTCTTCAATTCTGCCGAGTGGATGCGGGCGCTGAAAAACAGCATGATCGTCGCCCCGGCCGCGACCCTGTTGGCAATGGGCTTCGGCACGCTTGCGGCGATCGGCCTGACCCGTGGCAATTTCCCCGGCAAGGCGCTGGTCATGGCCTTGGTGATTTCGCCGATGGTGGTGCCGGTAGTGATCGTCGGTGTGGCCAGTTACCTGTTCTTCGCGCCACTGGGCCTGGGTAACAGCTACACCTCGCTGATTCTGGTCCACGCCGTGCTGGGTGTGCCGTTCGTGATCATTACCGTGTCGGCGACCTTGCAGGGCTTCAACCACAACGTGGTACGCGCTGCGGCAAGCCTCGGTGCGTCGCCGCTGACCGCGTTCCGCCGTGTGACCCTGCCGTTGATTGCGCCGGGGGTGATTTCCGGTGCGCTGTTCGCCTTTGCGACGTCGTTCGACGAAGTGGTCGTGACGCTGTTTCTCGCCGGGCCGGAACAGGCAACCTTGCCCCGGCAGATGTTCAGCGGCATCCGCGAAAACCTCAGCCCGACCATCGCAGCGGCCGCGACGCTACTGATCGGCTTCTCGGTGCTGTTACTGCTGGTGCTGGAATGGCTGAGAGGGCGTAGCGAGAAACTGAGAACGGCTCAGTGAACTGGAGCTACAAGCTACAAGCTACAAGCTACAAGCAGATCAAACGCTTGAAGCTTGAAGCTTGAAGCTTGAAGCTTGAAGCTTGAAGCTTGCCGCTTAACGCTCCAGGCGAAGCTTGGCGTACAATGCGCACCACCGTGATTCTGCTCAAACAGGTGCGTCATGCAGCCCTTCGTTATTGCCCCATCGATTCTTTCCGCTGACTTCGCCCGCCTTGGCGAGGAAGTCGACAATGTGCTGTCCAGCGGCGCTGATTTTGTCCACTTCGATGTCATGGACAACCATTACGTCCCGAACCTGACCATCGGTCCGATGGTCTGCAGCGCACTGCGCAAGTACGGCGTGACCGCCCCGATTGATGTGCACCTGATGGTCAGCCCGGTGGATCGCATCATTGGCGATTTCATCGAGGCCGGTGCCACGTACATCACCTTCCACCCCGAAGCGACCCAGCACATCGATCGCTCGTTGCAGTTGATTCGTGAAGGCGGCTGCAAGGCGGGGCTGGTGTTCAACCCGGCCACGCCCCTGAACCTGCTGGAATACGTGATGGACAAGGTCGACATGATCCTGCTCATGAGCGTCAACCCAGGCTTTGGCGGGCAGAAGTTCATCCCCGGTACGCTCAACAAGCTGCGCGAAGCGCGCGCGCTGATCGATGCCTCGGGCCGTGATATCCGTCTGGAAATCGACGGCGGCGTCAACGTCAACAACATCCGCGAAATCGCCGCCGCAGGTGCTGACACCTTCGTCGCCGGCTCGGCCATTTTCAACGCCCCGGACTACCGTGAAGTGATCGAGAAAATGCGCGCAGAACTGGCGTTATCCCGCGCATGAGCGGCTTCGAGCAATTGTTTGCAGGCAAGCTGCCCAAGCTGATCATGTTCGATCTGGACGGCACGCTGGTGGACTCGGTCCCCGATCTTGCCGTCGCCGTGGACACCATGCTGGCTGAGCTTGGCCGGCCGACAGCCGGGCTGGAATCGGTCCGCGCCTGGGTCGGTAACGGCGCGCCGGTGCTGGTGCGTCGTGCGCTGGCCAACAACCTTGACCACAGCGGTGTCGATGAAGCGCTTGCCGAGCGGGGGCTGGACATTTTCATGCGCGCCTACGCTGAAAAGCACGAGTTCACCGTGGTTTACCCTGGCGTGCGCGAAACCCTCAAGTGGCTGCAGAAGATGGGTGTCGAAATGGCCCTCATCACCAACAAGCCGGAACGCTTCGTTGCGCCGCTGCTCGATGAAATGAAGCTGGGGCGGTTCTTTCGCTGGATCATCGGTGGCGACACCATGCCGCAGAAAAAGCCTGACCCTGCGGCGCTGTTTTTCGTGATGAAAATGGCCGGTGTCCCGGCCTCGCAATCGCTGTTTGTCGGCGACTCGCGCAGTGACGTGCAGGCCGCCAAGGCTGCCGGTGTGGCCTGCGTTGCGCTGAGTTATGGCTACAACCACGGCAGGCCGATTGCCGAGGAAAATCCGGCGATGGTAATAGATGATCTGCGCAGGCTGATTCCCGGTTGCCTGGATCTGGACGCTGAGATACTGTTGCCCGACATCAAACGTCCCTCCTCAAGAGAATCCATCGTGGTGGTCACTCGCAAACTCTGGATGAAAGTCATCAAGGCCCTGGCCCGCTGGCGTTGGCGCGCCTGACTTGATTCTGGCCGGCCTGCCGGCACGTTTGCCTACCTGACCGTTTACCCTCAAACCACGAGGTTGCTCATGAACCGTGAAGAATTCCTGCGTTTGGCTGCTGATGGCTATAACCGCATCCCGCTTGCCCGTGAAACCCTGGCTGACTTCGACACGCCGCTGTCGATCTACCTCAAGCTTGCCGATCAGCCGAACTCCTACTTGCTGGAATCGGTGCAGGGCGGCGAGAAATGGGGTCGTTACTCGATCATCGGGCTGCCTTGCCGCACCGTGATGCGCGTACATGGCCATCACGTCAGCGTGACCCACGATGGCGTCGAGATCGAAAGCCTGGACGTTGAAGACCCGCTGGACTTCGTCGAGACCTTCAAAGCGCGCTACAACGTGCCGACCATCGCCGGTCTGCCGCGTTTCAATGGCGGGTTGGTCGGTTATTTCGGTTATGACTGCGTGCGTTACGTCGAAAAGCGTCTGGCCAACTGCCCGAACCCTGACCCGCTGGGCGTACCGGATATCCTGTTGATGGTGTCCGATGCCGTGGTGGTATTCGACAATTTGGCGGGCAAGATGCACGCCATCGTATTGGTCGACCCGGCGCAGCAGGACGCTTACGACAGTGGCGCTGCACTGCTTGATGAGCTGATGCACAAGCTGCGTCAGCCGATCACACCGCGTCGTGGCCTGGATCTGGACCGGCCTCCGGCTGCCGACCCGGTGTTTCGCTCAAGCTTCACGCAGAATGATTACGAAACCGCAGTCGACACGATCAAGCAGTACATCCTGGCGGGCGACGTGATGCAGGTCGTGCCATCGCAACGCATGTCCATCGATTTTGCTGCAGCGCCCATTGACCTGTACCGTGCGCTGCGCTGCTTCAACCCGACGCCGTACATGTATTTCTTCAACTTCGGCGACTTCCACGTTGTCGGCAGTTCGCCGGAAGTGCTGGTGCGCGTCGAGGACAACCTGATCACGGTTCGGCCAATCGCCGGTACGCGTCCGCGCGGGGCTACTGAAGAAGCGGATCGTGCGCTGGAAGAGGATCTGCTGTCCGATCACAAGGAGATCGCCGAGCACTTGATGCTGATCGATCTGGGTCGTAATGACGTCGGGCGGGTGTCCGGGATCGGTACGGTCAAATTGACCGAGAAGATGGTTATCGAGCGTTACTCCAACGTGATGCACATTGTTTCCAACGTCACTGGCGAGCTGAAAAGCGGGCTGACGGCGATGGATGCACTGCGGGCGATTCTGCCGGCCGGCACCTTGTCCGGTGCGCCGAAAATCCGCGCCATGGAAATCATCGACGAGCTGGAGCCGGTCAAGCGTGGCGTTTACGGCGGGGCGGTGGGGTACATGGCGTGGAACGGCAACATGGACACCGCCATCGCAATTCGTACGGCGGTGATCAAGAACGGTGAGCTGCACGTGCAGGCTGGCGGCGGTATCGTCGCCGACTCGGTGCCAGCACTGGAGTGGGAAGAAACCCTCAACAAACGCCGCGCCATGTTCCGTGCCGTGGCTTTGGCTTCGCAGACTGCCGAGGGTTGAGCAGACGATGCCCTGCGTTTTGAAGCAGACGCAGAGCATCACGACAGTTGGGATTATCGTTCCTCACGCTGCAGCGTGGGAAAGCCATGGGTGACGCTCCGCGTCACAGATCTGCGCGGCACCGCAGAATCAGGGTAGGACGCAGAGCGTCCAGAAAGGCATGCCGACGCGGAGCGTCGCACGATAGAGAGGTTGTCGTTCCGCACGGTTCAGCGTGCTGTCTAGAAACTCATACTCAATGCCACATTAACCCCCTGCTGAGTCACGTCGTCGTTCTTGCGCCAGTTGTAGTTGCCGCGCAGCGTCAGGTCCTGGGTGAGTTTCTGGCTGACGCCGAAAGTCGCCCGGTTCAGGTCGCGTTGCGGCGTGTAGCCTTCGAGTGTGAAATCGACCGACTGCACGCTGTTGAGGGCCATCGTCACGTTCTGCTGATCGGTCTCGAACTCCCGTTCCCTTGCGACTTCTGCCCACAGTTGCGTGGTGGGCGTCACTTCGAATTTGCCCTGCAAACCAACGCCTGCACGACGCGACTTGCGCGTCTGATCGCTGAACGTCAGCGCGGTCGAGCGGTTGCCTTTTTCCGAGTAGCCATCCACGTCGATATGGGCATAGTCGGCACTGACGAAAGGCGACAGGTGCCAGCGACTGGCTGCCCCTGCGATGTCAAAACCGACTCGCCCGCTGACGGCCCACAACTCGCCGTCGGTGTCGCCTTTTTCCTGACCTTCGCTCACGCCCAGCGCGAACTTGCGTTCGGCGTTTTCGTAATCCAGCTTGCCGCCTGACACCGCAAGGTCGCCCCACCAGTGGTTGGCCTGATATTGCACAAAGGCCGTAGCGATATAGCTGTTGAGTTTGTAGTCCGAGTCTCTGGCACCGGCCTCAAGGTTCTGTCGATAAGCACCCGCAACGACGCCCGTGCGCCAGTGTTCGGCGAAACGGTAGCTGCCGCCAATGGTCAGGTTGTAGCCCCGGCCGTCAGCATCGGCCGAGCTGTCCTGCGCGTCGAAGTCCATTTTCTGACCACCCGCCGCAATAATGCTCTGCCATTGGCCGACACCCTGCCAGTTGCCCCAGTCGCTGAGCCATTGCGCGCGCAGTTCGTCCTGATGCATGCGCAACGTGCCATTGGCCATTTCCGGCAGCAGGCTGATTTCCCAGGGGGCCGAGAGCAGCGAATAGGCGTAGTCGGCCAGCAGTCGCTGCCCGGCTTCGGTAGGGTGGACGCGGTCATTGAAAAACACCCGGCTCGGATCAGGCGTCGCGCTGGACCGACCGTTGGCTGCACTTTCTCTACAACTGTCGCCACTGAAGCACGTGGCGACCAGATTCTCGTTGGGGTCGAAACCGAAGCGTGCGGGAGCCGCCAGCGTTTCAGATATCAACAGTGGCACGTTGAGCGGGATGACCTGTGCATCTATCTGCGCCAGACGGCTGACCAGTTGCTGATTGAACACGGCGCTGAGGGCTGATGTCGCTGACGCCAGAGGCGTACCGCTCAAGGCTGGCGTCTGGCCGATGTCCGGTAACAGCCAGACCATGATGTAGCGCGCGCCGGCCTGTTGCAGTGCCAGTGCACTGTCAGCCAAGCGGTTGGCGGCTTGTCCCGCGCTGCTGGCGCTCAACACGCGACCTTGCAGAAAGTCGTTACCGCCGCCGGTCAGGTAATACAGCGCATTGGGGTCGGCGCGAAAGCTGTTGGCGGGCAAATATCCGGTCCGGCTGCGCAACAGCGTGCCTGAGTTCGGATCGACCACGGTGGATTGCGAGTTGATCGAATCAAGGATCTGGTCCGTTCGGTAACCACCGACAGCCCAGTTGTTGCCATCCGCCTGCCCCAGAGCGGCGTTGACGGGTGAGGTGGAGGCTGCCAGATCACCCGCCGAGACATTGAGCATTCTGCCGATCAGCGTCGATGAGTTCAGGTTGAACGCTTCACCGCTGCCATCCTGATACGTCGGGCCGACGCGATTGGTGAAGCGCAACGTGGAGCCTCTGGGGCCAGCGGTGTCCGGGAACTGTCCGGCATCTGCCAGGCTGTCGCCGAACACCACCATGGTCGAATAGGGCCCCGCAGTGGCGGTGCCACAGGCCAGCGATAGCAGGCAGGCCGCGAAGGGCCAGCACCTTGATGTCTTGGTCATGAAAGAATCCTGATTGTTGTTATTTTGTAGCGGAAACGTACCAAGATTTGTCATGACTGCAAAGGTCAGCCGAGACTTTTTACTCGGCTGCGGCGCTTTTTTGAACTCATGCGGCCCTGCTGGTCACGATGTCGCTCAGGTAATTGGCCAGATCGTGCAAATAGACGAACGGGTGGCCCTGGCGAGTGCCGCCTGTGCGGCTTACTTTCAAGGCGATACGGCCCGCGTTGATCTTGCGCAGCAGATTGCGATCATTCGAAAGGTGCGAAAAATATCGCTCTCTGACGGCGCTCAACGAAGGGCACGGCGTGGCGAATTCTTTGCGAAGTTGATCGAGTATTTCGTTCATTCCATGACTCCCTGTGGTTTGCATGTAGGCACTCCCGAGATGAGGTGCAGACAAACAATACGATATGTAGGGCTTCGTTACAATACAGTTTGTATTTTAAATACAAATTGTCTTGTTTGCTTTACAGGGAGTCGATGTACCAGGACACGTGCGCGGTGCCATTTTCAGGGCTGCGGGTCACGACGATGCCCTCGGCCTCGCTGATCTGATCCACGATGTGATCCCAGTGGGCAGCGGATTCGCCAGGCTCTCTGATCAGCAGCACTTGATGCTCGATCTGGGCCTTGTCGCTGGCGATGGCGTCCTGAATACGCTGTGCCAGAGCGAGGTAAGCGTCGTGTTGCGAATTGCCGGGGGGCTGGTCAAGCATGCGTTAACTCCTTTTTACTGTATGTGCATACAGTAATTGAGGGGTGTTTCTCACGCAAGCGGCAAATTTTTCCTACAGATATGTGGACCTTTGCTCAGACCGGACGCATAAAAAAGCCCCGATGATCGGGGCTTGGGCAGATGGTGCGGGTATCACAAGCGCATCGTCATTTGCCTGATGACCCCGATCAGCTTGCAGTCTTCGGTGACCGGGAGGGTCGGATAGGCGGGGTTCAACGGCTTGAGAAAATAGCGTCCGGCATCTTCGACCAGTTTTTTGAAGGTGGCCTCGTTGCTTTCCGGCAGCTTGGCGATCACCAGCTTGCCGGCCGTGGGCTCGATTCCGGTGTCCACCAGGATCAGCATGCCTTCAGGAATGCTCTGGCCTGCGGGCGCAGTCATCGAGTCGCCACGCACCACCAGCCAGAAGGCGCGGCCCTTGGCTTTATAGTCGCTGATCTCGAAGGTGTCGGAATAACCCGCAGGGTAGGGCTCGACCGCCTCGCTCCAGCCGCCGGCCTCGACCCAACTGATAACCGGGTACCGATAGAAACGCGAAGGCTGCACCGTATGCGCCACGTTTTGCATGCCCGGCTCGCTCGACGGGATCGAGGTCGCGAGGATCGGCAGGCCCAGCTCACCCAGCAATCGATTAATGACCTCGATCTTCGGTTCGCGTTTGCCGTTGAGCCAATGCCCCACCGCGCCGGGGGTAACGCCCATGCGCTCAGCCATTTCTTCCTGGCTGATTTCCTGGGTTTCCATGACCTGTCTTGCGACTTCATACCATTTTCTGTTCATGCGTCGAATCATACAGGCTGTAGGGTGCGGATCAATATACATAATGTAATGCGTCATTGTGCTGAAAATATACAAAATGTATTGTTCGGCCTTGAGCGGTGTGATCGGAAGAGTCGCACTGCATTTTCAGAAAGGTCTGACAGGAGACACACGATGATCGAGAAAGTGGAAGCAGTGCTGCAGCATTGGGGCGAACAACGGATGCGGGTAGGTCTGGGCGGCGGGCTGAGCAGTCCGATGGCCGGGATCATGGAATGGGGCGCTTACATTCCGCGACGTACACCGGGTTCTCGTGCGCTGGTCGGCAATGGCAGTGGCATGGACTATATAAGCAGCGAAGTGGAAGCGGCCATTGCGCAAATGTCCCGCAGCCCTGCGAAAGGCCGTGGGCCTGAATTGGCTCGGCTGGCGACGTTGCGTTATGTCGAGTCGTTGCCGGTGCGCGAGCAGATGCGTCTGGTCGGCATCAATGAAGGCGCGGACCGCACCTATCGCAACTGGATCAACAAGCTTCACCAGCAAGTGCTGGCCATTCTTGCCGAACGCAGTGCTTCCAGAAGCAATAAAGCCACCGCGAGCAAGGCCGGATAAGTGCCCATGAACACGCTGGCCGGCACCGTTTATCCGGGTCGATTGCACAGCTGTGGTCGAACTCGTGTTGAACTCCGGTCAAACTCGACCCGCCCCGAAACTGCCCCTTCCCAGGCTTTCCGGAGGGGGGTAAAAAGGTCCCACGATATGCGATTTGCGCCTCAGGGCTGCAGCCGGACACAGGCTGTTCAGCAGCGCCAACCGGTCAAACGCAACCCACCCCAAACCCCGCTTCGGCGGGGTTTTTCATTAGGCCAGGCACACAGAGGCCTCGTGCACATGTTGAAAGACTTTCGATGCGGCCAGTGCTGGAAACTGCAAGCCCGTATGGGTGATCCTACCGAACTACATCAAGCGTTCCCTATGTGGAACGCTGAGCCATGTGAAGGCCGTGAGCCATGAGTCATCGCCTTTGATCTATATAGAAAAGCGGAATCCTTCGCGAACATCAACTTATTAACAGGTAAAATCAATGCCTATTGAGCTTCCTCCGACATACATCACCCCTTATCCTGAAATTAGCGCAGGAGGTAATGGTACCTATCGTGGTCAAGACCTTAGTTCTGGTCAAAGCTTTCCGCGAGGTATGCAGAATCCTGTAGCGACTGTGCTGCTTCTTCAGGGTGATTTGTATTGCAGCCCGAACTGTCTTGCCACGTTTCAGGATCAAGCGAGGCGTGACAGCTTCGGGATTCAATCCAAGGTTGCCTTGAAGACCTTCGCAGCGGCGGATCAGCGTGAGGCTGAAGGGCGTGATCTTCGAACGGCTTACAACGAAATCGCAACTGACATCGGCAGAAGCCAGCAGATCAACGAAAATATCATCAAGTATCCGCCAGGCAACCATGTATTGTCTGGCGGCCTTATGACACCATTTCATGCGCTGGCTCATGGCATGTTTGGTTTGGGCGCACCCCTTACGTTCCCTATTCAGAATGTTGGGCTTAACGTCGATATCCGTGGTATCCCTGATGTAATGAATGTTATTCAGAGCGCACGCCCAGTTGGCACCAGTTCGCTTGATGTCAACTTCGCCTATGATGTCGGTAAGGATTCCAACGCATCTTGGCTGACGCTGGGGAACATTACACTCAGGCTGGTGGGAACTATCGATAAAAACGCGAGTGGAGCATGGACATTCTCGGGCGAGATTCGCGCCTTCAATGATGTCTACGATGCCAATCCGTCCAATCATCGCGGATGGCTGGGTGAAAATCTTACTTCGTTGTTGAGTGCCGTTCCATTTACCTCGTACTCGATCGAAATTCCCGGTTCGTTGCCGGTTACGGTTAGTGGCAACTAGGTCAAAGGCATGACAGGTAGCGCCTGAGCAGTGGCGTAGCCAGCGTTGACTTATCTGTAAAAAAGACAGGCAGGCGTGTACTGTTTTTCTACTCGTTCGAACCTCTTTCCATAAGGATTGACAATGGCTGCGTTACGCAGGAATTTTGTTTTTTTATCATTTCCAGTCGCTCTAGGTGTTTTAGGCTTATCAATCAGGGGGGGCAGTGAAAATCCGCTACAGCCTTCTGATACCTATGGGCTGCCACCGGTGGCTATTTACTTCGTTGTGCTTGTTGGATTTGGAGCCCTCTCTTTTCTCCTGGCTGCGGCCGGAAGATTATTAGAGTGCTTCACCTCCAGTGTCGGCAGAATGGGGAGGGTGATTCGACTCGTTCTTTTCGCGCCTATGCTGCTCTCGACCTGTCTCGCCACGTTGGTAAGCGCTGGTTACGCTTTGGATTCATTGACTGGAATATTCGCCTGCTTGTTATCACTGATATCGATCCTCGGCGCTTATTCCTTGTTTTCAAAAAGGAAAAATTTGGGCTAGCGTCTGATTTCAGGCGCTCTTTTTCTCGAGCTCAAGTTCCTGCTTTCCGTGCGGTTGAACACTGATATGACACGCACGGCTATCTCAGGCCTCGGCATCTGCCGGGGCTTTTTCGTATCTGGAGTACCCATGGACCCAACCGACCTAGGCCCAGGCACAGCTACCTGGCTGGGCGGAACGGGCACCATTCTGCTTGGCGGCTTTTTGTGGCTGCGCAAGTTTCTTTCAAGGGATGCCACTGACCGGGCGATGGATAACGCTGATATCGGTACGGTTCGCCGCCTCAATGAACTGCTCGACTCCGAGCGGCAAGCTCGCAAGGAGGCTGAAGCGCGGTCCGATCAGTTTGCCAGGGAGCGCAACGAACTCGCCGCTGCGGTTGGCCGTATGGAAGGCAAGATTGAAGCCCTCACCAGCCACATCGTTCAGCTCACCGACAAGGTCACCACGCAGAGTGCCGAAATTGCCCGGCTCCGTTCCAAGCTCGGAGGTGCCAATGATGCACAGATGCGCAATTGATTTTATAGCTCGCCACTGGTGGCGGCGGCTGGAGATCTGGCTGATCGCCGTGTTGTTGATTGCCGGGTGCCTGATGCTCGGTTTTCAGGCCGGGCAATGGTCGGCCAGTGCCGAGCACACCCGGCAGTTGGCCGAGGTTCGTGATGCCTACGATGCAGCCTTGGGCAAGCGCGATCGTCGCCTGGACAGGCTGGCTGAAACCACCACCCAGGCGGCGGACAAGGTCGAGACGGCGGCGTCTATCGCCAGTCAGGCTGCGCATGCTGCCAACCGCGCTGCGGACAAGGCCGATGAAGCGCTGGGCAAGGCAAATCAGTAGGCATTTCTCACGCCGGATCAACCCTTACTACACGCGGAACCCCTTATGAAGATAACCCCGATAGTTGCCCATTTGCAGGCGACCTGCCCGACCTTTGCCGGTCGCATCAGCGCTGGCATCGACTGGGCTGCGGTTGCTCTTGGCGATCAACTTGCGCACCCCTCGGCCTATGTCATCGCTACGGGTGATGTGGCCACGGCCAATGACCTGCAAAACGTCATTCGCCAGAACATCACCGACCAGATCGACATCGTGGTGGTGCTTGACGGTGACGACAAGCGCGGGCAGCAGGCCAGCGATCAGTTGCATGCCGTTCGCGCCGAGTTATGGCGCGCGCTGGTGGGCTGGAATGCTGACCGCGATTACGACGCGATGCAATACACGGGCGGTGCGCTGGTGCAGATCAGCGGCGCACGCGTGACCTATCGCTTCGGTTTTGCCGCGCAGTTTCAACTGGGCCGCAGCACCTCGGATCAGCCCGCCGAAACCTGGCACGAAGCGTATCTGGATGGTTTGCCGGGTTTTACCGGCGCGACCCTCGAGATGGACTGCGTCGATCCCGCCGACCCGAATCTGAAATCCCCAGGCCCTGATGGCCGTCTCGAAGCGAAGTTCACCGCAGAGGTAACACCATGACCCAACGCATCACTGTAGTACCGGCCGAAGGCCGCACTGTGCCGGATCCGGAGGCGGGCGATTTGCTGCCCGTCGAAGGTCGGCAGGTGACATTCAATGCCTGGTGGCAGCGTCGTCAGAACGACGGCGACATCACCATTCAGACCGAGCAAACCCCTACCACCTATCAGGCCTTCACAGCCTAACCAAGAGGAAGCCCAATAATGGCTATCAGTTTTAACAACATTCCATCCGATGTCCGCGTGCCGCTGTTTTATGCGGAGATGGACAACACGGCCGCCAACAGCGCTTCGGCGAGCATGCGTCGCCTGATCGTTGCTCAGGTCAACGACGACGTGTCCGGACCTGAACTCGGCTCCCTGGTGCTGGTGCCCAGCGTGGCGCTGGCAAAAAACATCGGCGGTCAGGGTTCCATGCTGGCGGCCATGTACGAAATCTGGCGCAAGGCTGATCCGACCGGGGAAGTCTGGTGCCTGCCGCTGCTCAACACAGAAGGTGTCAAGGCCGGTGCAACCATCACCCTGACGGGGGCGGCGACCGAAGCGGGCTTGCTGAATCTGTATGTCGGCGGTGCACGGGTGCAGGCGACTGTCGTTAACGGCGCAACGGCTGCACAAGCCGCAACCGCGCTGTCGGTGAAGATCAATGCCACGCCCGATCTGCCGATCAAGGCCGTTGTCGAGGCCGGCGTGCTGACCCTTTCCTGCAAATGGAGCGGGGCAAGCGGCAACGACATTCATCTGGAATTCAATCGTCTGGGCAAAACCAACGGTGAGGTCATTCCAGCCGGCCTGACTGCCGCAGTGACTGCCATGACCGGTGGTGTGGGTACGCCTGATCAGCTCAAGGCGCTGGCTGCGCTGGGCGACGAACCGTTCGAGTTTCTGTGCATGCCATGGACTGATACCAGCACCCTGGATGCCTGGAAAGCGGCGATGGACGACAGCACGGGTCGCTGGAGTTGGGCGCGTCAACTGTATGGCCATGTGTACAGCGCCAAGCGCGGTACGGTCGGTACGCTGGTGGCTGCTGGCCAACTGCGCAACGATCAGCACATCACCATTCAAGGCGTGGAAACCGGTGTTCCGCAACCGGTCTGGCTGCAGGCCGCTGCCCTGGCTGCGCGCACTGCTGTGTTCATTTCTGCCGACGCCAGCCGTCCGACCCAGAGCGGCACCATGCCCGGCCTGGACCCGGCGCCAGCGAGTCAGCGTTTCACCCTGACCGAGCGTGAGTCACTGCTGCGTTATGGCATCGCGACGGCGTACTACGAAGGCGGTTACGTGCGTATTCAACGCTCGATCACCACCTATCAGAAGAACGCCTACGGCCAGGCTGACAACTCATACCTGGACAGCGAAACCATGCACCAGTCGGCGTTCATCATTCGTCGTCTGCAAGGCATCATCACCAGCAAATACGGTCGCCACAAGCTGGCCAGCGATGGCACGCGCTTCGGTGCGGGTCAGCCGATCATCACGCCGAGCACCCTTCGTGGCGAGTTGATTGCGCAGTACGCCCGTCTTCAAGAAGAAGGCCATGTGGAGAACGCCGAAGTGTTCGCCCAGCACCTGATCGTCGAGCGTGACGGCAATGATCCAAGCCGCGTGAACGTGATGTTCCCGCCTGATTACATCAACGGCCTGCGCGTGTTCGCGCTGCTCAACCAGTTCCGCTTGCAGTACGACGAAGCGGCGTAAGCCTCACTCATCCTTTCAAGCCCGCCGCGTGCGGGTTTTTTCATTCTGGAGATAAACAACATGGGTCAGAAAGTTGCGGGTACCTGCTACATCAAAGTGGATGGCACCCAATTGACCATCATTGGCGGCGGCGAAGCCCCTCTGACGAACGTCAAGCGCGATACGGTCGTGCCGGGCTACTACAAGGAAGTCGACAAGGCGGCCTGGTTGAAATTTCAGGCGCTGCATACCGCGGACCTGCCGATCAAGCTGCTCACCACCGGTGTGGACATGACCATCACCTGTGAATTCAGCAACGGCAAGATCTACGTACTGTCCGGCGCTTACCTGGTCGAAGACCCGATCAGCAAGGCAGATGACGGCGCCATCGATTTCAAATTCGAAGGCAGTCAGGGGAGCTGGCAATGAGTGAAGTCATCGACCTTGCCAGCCCGATCGAAGCACACGGGGAAACCCTTTCGCAGGTGACATTCCGACGTCCTACGGCGCAGGAAGCGCGAGCCATCAAGGCCCTGCCGTACAAGATCGACAAGAACGAAGACGTGTCGCTGGACCTGGACGTGGCGGCGAAGTACATCGCCGTCTGCGCCGGGATTCCGCCCTCGTCGGTCAATCAGATGGATCTGTGCGACATCAACACGCTGAGCTGGAAGGTTGCGAGTTTTTTCATGGCAGCGGCATCAGCAACCTTGAAGGACTGATCGCCGTCGTTTACGACCTCGCGTACTTCTGGAAGACCGATCCCGAACTGATGATGTCCAGGGAGCTGGACGTCATCACCGAATCGATCTTGCAGGCGCAACGCATTAACCAGATCCTGCAGGGGGAGTGATGGCAGACACTATCAGAACGCTGATTACCGGCGTCGACCAGCTGTCTCCAACGCTGGCAACTATCCGCAACAACGTCAAAGGCCTCGAGACTAGTCTGGGGGCCATAGAACTTGGCAAGGCAATCACGGACAACGCTTTGGCGGGGCCTTTGATTGCCGGGGTAAAGGCAGCGATCGGTTTCGAGACCAGCATGGCCGGCGTGAAACGGTCAGTTACCTTTGAAACACCGCAGCAATTTCAGCAGATGGGGTCCGATATTCTGGACCTCAGCGAACGGCTGCCGGAAAGCGCCAATGGCATCGCGGCGATTGTTGCCGCCGGTGCCAAGGCCAATGTACCGCGCGAAGAACTGACCGGGTTTGCCAGCGATGCCGTGAAAATGGGGGTCGCCTTCGATCAGACCGCGGCCGAGTCGGGCGACATGATGGCTTCGTGGCGATCTTCGTTCCAGATGACTCAACCGCAAGTCGCGGCGCTGTCCGAGAAGATCAACGTGCTCGGCGGCAACAATCTGGAAAAGAAAATTGCCACCATGGTCACCGCAATGGGCCCGCTCGGGCCGGTTGCGGGTCTGGCATCCGGGCAACTGGCGGCGATGGGCGCCACTTTGGCCAGCGTCGATGTACCGGCCGATGTGGCCGCCAGCGGCATGAAGCGCTTCATGCAGTCGTTGACCGAAGGCGGCGCGGCAAAAGCGGGGGCGTTCGAGGCGTTGCAACTCGACGTCAACCAGCTGACCCAGGGCATGCAGAGCGACCCGTCCGGGACCATTGAAAAGGTCCTGACGGCTGTCTCAAGTGTTGACCCCGACAAACAGTCGGATGTCATCACGCAACTGTTCGGCGCCGAATCGCTGGGTGCGATTACACCATTGCTGGCCAACCTCGATGTGCTCAGGTCCAACCTGGCCAAGGTCGGCGAGGGCGTGCAGAACAGCGGCACCCTCGAGAAGGAATTCGCCGACAACTCGCAGACCACGGCCACGGCCATCAAAGAGATGACCAACCGTGTCGATCGTCTGGGCATCAACATCGGCAGCATGTTTCTGCCTGCGATGAACCAGGCAATGGCCGTGATCGGGCCGATGATTTCTCAGGTCGCCGCACTGGCGGCCGAACACCCTGGCGTGATCAAGGGTGTGGTGGCCGCTGCAATTGCGTTCGGCGTCTTGCAAGTTGCGGTAATGACCGCAACGACTGCGATGAGCGTACTGAGCGCGGTAATGGGCCTGTCACCGCTGGGCCTGATCGTGCGCGGCCTGGCGCTGGCGGCAGGTCTGCTGATCGCCAACTGGTCGACCGTCGCGCCTTATTTTCAGGCCGTTTGGGAGGCGATTCGCGGGCCGGCCATGGCGCTGTGGGATGTACTCAAGGCGGTATTTGCCTGGACGCCGATCGGCATGATCGTAGCCAACTGGCAGCCGTTATCCGAGTTTTTTGCGGCGCTGTGGGATGTGATCAAAGCGCTGGCCACGCCGTTTTCCGACTTCCTGCAGACGCTGTTCTCGTGGACGCCGCTGGGCATGGTTGTGGCCAATTGGCAGCCAATTTCCGAGTACTTCGCCGGCCTGTGGGAAAGCATCAAGACCGCTGCGCAGCCGTTTACCGACGTGCTGGCAATGATGTTCAGTTTTTCGCCGCTGGGCATGGTTATCGAGAAGTGGGAGCCGATCAAAGCCTGGTTCGCGGATTTGTGGGCGGACATCAAGCCGTTCATCGACCCGATCATGAGCTGGTTTGGCGGCGACGGGGATAAGTCCTTGCTGAAAAGCGCCACCGAAAAGGTCAATCAGTTCGCTGAAGAGCAGCGGGTACGCAACGCAGGGCCTGGTGGCGGAACCGGGGCGTTTCTGGCTGCAAATGCGGTTGACGCCAGTCGCTCGCAACAGCAGCAGCTCAACCTGGCGACCGGAGTGCCGCCGACCAGTCAATTGCTCAGTGCGCCGAACTTTCCAGCCCCCGGCAACCTGTTGCTGCAACAGGGTGCTGCGGGGGCCGGCGCGCGGCTTGAAGGCGAACTCAATATTCGCTTTGAAAACGCACCGCCTGGCATGCGTCCGGGACAAGTGCAAAGCAACCAGCCGGGTTTGACGATTTCGCCAAACGTCGGTTATCGAACCCTCGGCGCAGGAGCCGGATTATGAGTACATGGCGTGACAGCCTGCTGCCAGCGTCTTTCCGTGGTGTCGGTTTTTTCATTGAAAAAGCCGTCGTCCCGGTGGGTCGCAAAGGGCAGTTGCATGAATTTCCACAGCGCGACGAGCCTTACTTCGAGTCGCTGGGCAAGCAGGCGCAGGTTCATACGCTGACGGCTTTTATTGTCGGTCGCGACTGTTTTGAAAAACGGGACAACTTGCTTGAGGCGCTGGAGAAGGACGGTGCGGGTGAGCTGGTGCACCCGTGGCTGGGGCGCATGCAGGTACAGGTCGGGCAGTGCAGTGTGACGCACACCCTGATTGAAGGCGGGATGGTCCGGCTGGACCTGGTGTTTTATCCGGCCAACCCGCTCAAGTTTCCTGTGTCGACGCTCAATACCCGGCGGCAACTGCTCGGCGCGTCCGCAAGCCTGCTGGACTCGGCGCTTCGGCGCTATCGCTCGGTGATGGCCGTCGTGGATGCCGTGCGCATCAACGTTCAGGCGCTGCGCAGTGCGCTGTCCGGGGTGTTTGCCACTATTCAGCGGCAGTTTGCGCCGTTCATGGCGATTTACTCGGATGTCACTGCGCTGGTGCATTCGCTGGTCAATGCGCCGCTGACGGTGAGCACGTTGTTCACCACGTTCTTTGCCAGTTTCGACGGCGACAGTCGCCGATCCAGACGAGCGAATGGCAGCAGCAGTGTCAGCGGTGCCAGCACCACAACAGGTTCTAGCAGTTCGGTCGGCGGGGGTTCAGGTGGTAGCTCGGGTGGAAGTTCCGGCAGCGGTTCCGGCAGCAGCACCTCCATCAGCCTGGCGTCGAGTTCCGGCAGCAGCGGTGGGTCTTCCGACCTTGAAACGGTCCCTTACCGGTCGGTCATTTCCGAGGCCACACAACAGGCACAGGCGGTGTCCGGCATCAACCTGGTCGGCCAGGGCAGTGGGCTCGATACCGGCCTGACGGCTCAGGCCATCGCCAATCTGGTTCAGGACGCGCTGCTGGTCAAGGTGGCGAGAATCGTTGCGAGCATGCCGGTGGCCACAACGGTTGCGCCGCTCACAGTGGTGCCCTCGCTGGACCAGCAAAGGGTGCAAGCGCTGCAACGTGTGGATGTGCCGGTCGCCGATGACGTGATCGAACTGCGTGACACGTTGAGCTCGGCCATCTGGGAAGCGTCGCTGAAGGCCGACCCTGACCATTACCTGGCGTTGAACACATTACGTCAGGCCTTGATCCGGCACCTCAACGCGGTAGCGGCGTCTGGCGTGCGTCTGGTGGACATGAAAGTGTCCGAACCGCTGCCTGCGCTGGTGCTGGCTTATCGGCGGTTCTGCGATGCCAGCCGGTCGCTGGAAATCGTCCAGCGCAACCGGCTTGCCCACCCGGGTTTCGTGCCGCCCGGTACGCTGAAAATCGCTCAGGAGTGACCCATGATCGACCCTAATGTTGTCACCCTGACGGTTGGCGATCACGACTATGCCGGTTGGAAGTCGGTGGAAATCTCTGCCGGGATCGAGCGTCAGGCACGCAGCTTTGAAGTGAGCATTACCTGGCAGTGGCCGGGCACCGAAGTCGCGCATCCGATCATGCCCGGCGCTGCCTGCGAAGTGCGTATCGGCGGCGAATTGATTCTGACCGGCTGGGTGTTCGCCGCGCCGATCAACTATGACGGCAAGCAGGTCACGCTGAAGATTTCCGGTCGCTCGAAAACCGCTGATCTTATTGACTGCGCGGCCATCAACAAGCCCAGCCAGTGGAAAGACGTCGGGGTGCTGAAGATCGTTCAGGCGCTGGCTGCTCCCTATGCGTTGTCGGTGATCAGCGAAATCCCGGAAACCTCGAAGATGGCCGATCACACCATCGAGCCTGCTGAAAGCGTGTTCAAGTCCATCGACCGGCTGCTGACGCTGTTCCGGATTTTTTCCACCGATGACGAGTTCGGCAATGTGGTGCTGGCAAGGCCGGGCAGTCGAGGGCAGAGCGCAGACGCACTGGAACTCGGCAAGAACGTGTTGAGCGCCATCATCGCGAGGGATTTTTCCGGGCTTTATTCCGAGTACCGGGTCATTGGTCAGCAGACCGGTAATGACAAGACGTTCGGCAAGGAAGCGGCGGAGGTGTCAGCGGTGGTTACCGATGACAGGAATAAAGAGCGCCTTCGCGTGCTGATCCTTCATGAGGATGCGCCGCTCACACCCAAGCTCGCGCTGAGCCGCGCCAATTGGGAGCGTGGTCAGCGGGCGGGCAAGGCGCTGCTCACCACCTACAAAGTGCAGGGCTGGCGGCAGTCCAACGGAGCGCTCTGGCGGCACAACACGATGGTGCAGGTGGTGGATCCGGTCATCGGTCTGGGCAGGAACATGCTGATTTCAGCCGTGACCTACTCGCTGAGTGACCAGGGCACCATCACCACGCTGGTGGTCGGACCGCCTGAAGGTTTCCAGGCCGAGCCCGGTGACCCCAACAAGCGCAGCAAGGTACAGCTCAATCAGGACGCTTACTCCTGGCTGCTGCCTATCGATGAGGAAACAACCGCATGAGCTTACTCAATCGCATGCTGGTGCGCGGCACGGTGGTGCTCGCCAAGGCCAGCAGCAAGATGCAGGCGCTGCAAATGCGCCTGACCGCTGGGGAGGTCAAGGACGACATGGAACACTTCGAACCCTACGGTTTTACCAGCAACCCGCTCGCGGGCGCCGAAGGCATTGCCGCCTTTATCGGCGGCGATCGTTCTCACGGCCTGCTACTGGTGGTGGCCGACCGACGCTATCGCCTCAAGGGCCTGGAGTCGGGCGAAGTGGCGATCTACACCGACGAGGGCGACAAGGTGCACCTCAAGCGCGGCAAGGTCATTGACATCGAAACCGGCACCTTGAACATCAAGGCAGCCGTGGCGGTAAATTTCGATACGCCGCAGATCACCCAGACCGGAAAGATAGTTTCCAAAGGCGACCAGATAGCCGGGGGCATCAGCCAGATCAGCCATTTGCACGGCAACGTTCAGGGCGGTAACGGCCAGAGCGGGCCACCCGTTGGAGGTGCCGGATGATCATTGAAGGCTCTCTGCAGGCTTCCTTGCTGCGCTCGGTGGTCATCAGCCTGTTCACCTGGCGTCGCGCCGAAGCGGACGATCCGATCGACGATGCCGAACGCTTTGGCTGGTGGGGCGACACCTATCCGACGCAGGCCAACGACCGCATCGGCTCCAGGTTGTGGCTGCTGCGTCGGGTCCGTCTCACCGCGCAGACCCAGCGTGACGCCGAGTTCTATGCGCGCGAAGCGCTCGCCTGGCTGATCGACGATGGCCAGGTCAAAAACATCAACATCCTTACCGAACAGGTTCAGAGCAATCGCCTGAACCTGGGCGTCGAGCTGGTCGTTTCTGACGGTCAGGTCGTGCGCTTCAACCCTTCAGAACAGTGGCAGGTGATTTATGCCGTTTGAAACGCCTACGTTACCGGCGCTGATCAACCGAACCCAGGTCGACCTCGCCGACGAAGCGCTGCGTCAGTCCGATGCCCGGGTATTGTCGCGTGCCCACAGCGGTGCGGCCTACGGGCTGTACGGCTATCAGGACTGGATCGCCGACCAGATCCTGCCGGACACCGCCGATGAGGACACCCTTGAGCGGCAAGCCATCCTGCGTTTGCGCCAGCCGCGCAAGGTCGCGCAGGCCGCCAGCGGCTCGGTGCGTTTTAGCGCTGCAGCCGGTGCGGTGCTGGATGTCGACACCGTGCTGCAATTCAGCGACGGACGCTTTTACCGTGTGACCAAAGGCGTCACCACGGTTGCGGGCAACAACACGACCACGGTCGAGGCGGTAGACGCAGGCGTTCTCGGCAACGCCGATGCCGGCCTGGTGATGACCGCCGTGCAGCCTGTCGAAGGCATCGACAGCACGTTTACCGTGATTGCGGACGGGCTGACCGGGGGGATTCCCCAAGAAAGTATCGAGTTGTTGCGGGCTCGTGTAGTGCGTTCCTATCGAGTCATCCCGCACGGTGGCAATCAGGATGATTACGTGACCTGGGCGCTGGAATTGCCGGGCGTGACACGTGCCTGGTGCGTGCGTCGTTACATGGGGCCGGGCACTGTCGCGGTGTTCTTCATGCGTGATGATGAAGTCAATCCGATCCCCGATGCCGGGCAACTGGCGGAAATGGCCGCCTACATCGAGCCGTTGCGCCCAGTCACTGCCGACGTGTACGTGCTGGCGCCGGTGCAGAAGCCGGTGGTCTACACGATCAGGCTCACGCCGGACACCTCGGCAGTCCGGGCGGCGGTAGAGGCTCAGTTGCTGGACCTGCACAACCGTGAAGCGGGGCTGGGCGAAACGTTGTTGCTGACCCACATCGCCGAGGCCATCAGCCGCGCGACAGGCGAAACCGATCATGTGCTGGCTGCGCCTGTCGCCAATGTCACCGCGGCCCCCAATCAGCTACTCACGTTCGGGGGCATTGTATGGTCGTCATAAGAACTGCCGAACACTACGCCGAGCAACTACAGGCGCTGCTGCCACCCGGCCCCGCCTGGGACCCGGAGCGTGTGCCGGAACTGCAGCAGGTCATCACCGGCCTGTCCCGCGAGTTCGCCCGTATCGATGGCCGCGCCTTCGACCTGCTCAACGAGATGGACCCGGCCACCGTCAGTGAACTGGTGCCGGACTGGGAGCGGGTCATGAACCTGCCTGACCCCTGCCTGGGGCTCAAACCCTTGTTCGCCGACCGGCGCCTGTCAGTGCGCCAGCGGCTGGTGGCAACAGGAGGGCAGAACGCAGGGTTCTACATCGACATTGCCGTCAGTCAGGGCTACCCCGACGCCACCGTGACCGAACACCGAGCGCCCCGTATGGGGCGTTCGCGTTTTGGTCAGGCGTACTTCGGCACCTGGAACGCGCAATTCATGTGGACCCTGAACACCGGCGGCCGTCAGCGGCTGGGCCGGCGCTTCGGGGCCAGCTACTGGGGAGAGCGATTCGGGGTCAACCCCGGCATCGCGATCGAGTGTTTGATTCGTCGAGCAGCACCGGCGCACAGCGTCGAATTCGTTAATTTCAACTGAGGAACACAATGTGGATTATCCCAAGAGTGTGCCAAGCGTAGGCTTGGTCAGCGGCAAATTTGTAGATGAAAACCCGGCCACCGGCACGCCTGGCTCGCTGATCCCTGCAAAGTGGGGAAACTCGGTGACGCAAGAAATTTTGAATGCCATGGCCGCGGGTGGCGAACTGCCGGACGAAACCAGAACAGACCAGCTCGCGTCGGCCATTACCCAGATTGGTTCGCAGGTCAGGCAGGCCTACCGAGGTGCCGGTTTTGGCTATACAGCGTCCGAGATACTTCTGCCGGGAGTGGCGGGGCATTGGCACAGGATCAACGTTGCAGGCATCACGCTCACACTGCCGTCCAAAGCGAACGTGACGGTCGGCAAGTCCGTGACTTTTCATAATGCATCGACCGGAGCGGCAACCATCAAGGCCAGCGGTGCCGAGGTTATTTCACTGTTTGGCTCTGGCAGCAATACGTTACAGCTGAATGCGGCTGAATGGGTGGAGCTTGTCTTTAATACTGACGCGATCTACATCACCAAGCGCGGGAAAATAACGGAGGTCGTTGGGGTCGACTCTCAAAGAGTGTTCTCGTTCAACGCCGATACAGCTTTTACAAAGGAGCAGATGGAGTTGCTGCTTCTGGATGCTGCTGGCGGCAATCGTGCGTTCACACTGCCCTCCTCAAATGCGGCACTAGGCGTCAGAGACGTCATCGTTCGCAGGATAGACAACAGCGGTAACCGGTTGACCGTCAATGCTGCTGCCGGCGAAAAGATCAGGTTTCACACCCATTTAAATGCTGCTGGCTACTCTTTTCTGGTTCTGATGGGGGCTGGAGACTGGTGGCGTCTGCGCAGCGATGGAGCCGGCAGTTGGTGGCCAGTAGGACGCTACGACAACACTCCGCTGGGGCGACCCGTCTTTGAAACAACGACATTGTTCAGCCCCGGAGGATATGGAGCGTTGAACGGTGCGCTGCTTAACCGCGCCGAGTGGCCGTGGCTCTGGGACCATGCGCAGAAATCCGGGATGGTTTACACCGAAGCAGCTCGTTCCGGTAAGGAAGGCGGATGGACCATTGGTGACGGTGCTCTGACCTTTCGCGGACCTGAGGGGCGAGGGGAGTTTCTACGGGTGCTTGATGAGTCTCGTGGCGTTGATACGTCGCGTGTTGCTGGTTCCTGGCAGGACGGTACTTGGCTGAGGACAATGTCACAAGAGTGGAGCGGGTCTGACATAGAGACCGGTACCTACTTGTTAGGCAACGGCCACGCTCAGTCAGATGGGCGTCTCAATTCCACGGGCCCTGGCGGTTTGTTGCCTCCTGGAGCGCTGGTTCCTGCTGGCGGTTCTGCGTACCTCCCTGAAACGACAGACAACGGTGTGACGGGAACTGTACTGAGGGATCAGCAGCCGATGAACAACTGGATTCGCTTCCGTAGCCGCAACATGGCCTATCCCGGCCGCATCAAACTGATCTGAGGACGTTATGCCTACTTACTTGATAGATGATTCGAATGCCTTGATTGGCCCTGTTGAACTTCCGGTTATTCCGGGGCTGGGCGAGCAGGTACCTGGCAATGCAGTCAGCCTGGCAGATTTTCTAAGCGAACCCGACAACGGGTTTACCTGGGCAATTGTTGACGATGAGCCGCAGCAGGTTGTGGATCGTCGTGGCTTGATGTACCGAACAAGCGACGGCTCTGAAGAAGAGTGGACCAGCCTGGGTGCGCCGCATGACGGTCTCACCACAAAAAAATGGCCTGGCAAATACCACGTATGGCGGGATGGTGCCTGGGCTCTTGATGATGAGACGCAAAAGTTTGCGTTGGCCGGTGCCGCACTGCTTGTCCGCGATCAGCGTTTGCAGGAGGCCGCAACACGTATAGCTCCCTTGCAGTACGCCGAGGATCTGGGGGAGGCCACTGAAGCAGAAAAGACAAGCTTGCTTGAATGGAAACGCTACAGCGTGAAATTGAACCGGATCGAGCAAAGCCCTGATTACCCTCTCCAGATCGAATGGCCGTCACCGCCCTTGGATGCACTCGCTCAATAATCCTGGCCGCGAAAGTGTTTTTACGGTGCTGATCTTGTTGGCGTTGCACGCGCTATCAATTCTTAACGTGAAGCCAGTCAGGCATAGCGTGTTAGCTAATTTAGACGTTGATTCTTAATGCTAAAAACAGCAGCAGCGGTATTGCATGCAACTTCGCAGTTGCAGGAGATGAAACATGAAGTTCACATAAAGCGTTTTCTAGTTCGCGAACACTCACGCTGTTTAACTACATTACATAAAAGGTATGCACATGAACATAGTCCCTACTTCTCGTAACCCTCAATGGGCCGATCAGGCCCACACGTCCATGACACTCTGGGTGATCGTTAGCGAACCCGGCTATATGGACCGTCAGGACGCTATATCGGTCTCTGCCAATCACCCGGATCCGCAATACGTAGCATTTTTCAACCGGGCAATCGCTGGTGAGTTTGGTGAGATTCTTGAGCCGAGCGAGCAGATGATTCTGATGAACGCCAACGCGGAACGCGGCGTCTACCTCAACAACGCCACCAAGAAAATCAACGAGCTGGATTTTCAACTGGTCATTGTGCAAAACGCTATCGCGTCGGGATCGGCCACTGACGCTCAAATCAAATCCCGGCCTGCGCTGCAAGCCGAGCTTGATGCCTATGCACTCTACCGGGCACAGCTTTCCAACCTCTCGACGCTCCCGGGATATCCGATGTCCTTCGCATGGCCCGTTCCGCCAGCGACGCCATTTGTTTACGTGGAGCCTCCGGTTGTCCCGACACCTCCTACAGGCGTGAGCGAAGATGAACTGCCTTGGGTCATGAACAGCATTCGCAACCCCCGCTGGGTCGATCAGGCTCATACGGCTATCGTGCTTTTGGTCGTCTTTGAAAAGACCAAATACACTAATGGCGAGGAGGCCGTAACTGTTTCTCCCGGCTCGCTGAAGCCACAAGCCAGAGAACTCTTCAATCGTGCCTTCAACGGCGAGTTTGGCGTGATTCTCGAGCCGATCACGGAAGTGGGTACGGGCGACGCCATCAGTCAGCGCAACGTGTACTCGGCCACGGCATCGGCGAAAATCGACTCACTGATCAGCAGGCTGGGGACCGTGCAAAGTGCCATTGAAGCCCAGTTGAAAACCCTGCCTGTGCTACAAGCCGAACTCAGTGCGTACTGGCTTTACCGGGTGCAACTCGCCCAGCTCGATGCGCATCCAGGCTTCCCAGGGTCGTTCGTGTGGCCCGTACCGCCTGCGTCGCCATT
The DNA here is from genome assembly GCF_030209255.1 of Pseudomonas sp. CFBP2511. NCBI lineage: Bacteria > Pseudomonadati > Pseudomonadota > Gammaproteobacteria > Pseudomonadales > Pseudomonadaceae > Pseudomonas > Pseudomonas sp. CFBP2511. Next base: position 28,471 of record NZ_JARVSI010000036.1, read on the forward strand.
CGTGTATGTAAAGCCGATTGAACAGCCAACACCTTTTATCGGTGTCAGTGCAGACGAACTGCCCAAGTAATAACGCCCCGCACTGACGGGGCGTTGTTTTATCCGCGATGCGTAATTGCACTTGGAACAGGAAAACTTCGTCGATCGGTGAGTTAAGCAAGCTACTTAGGAGGATCCATGCCTATCAACCAGCAACAACTGCTACAAATCCTCCCCAACGCCGGCCCGCAAGCCGGCGTTTTTGTTCCTGCGCTCAACGCCGCCATGACTCGCTACGCCATCAACACCCGGTTGCGCATCGCCGGTTTCATTGCCCAGGTCGGGCATGAGTCCGGGCAGCTTCGTTATGTGCGTGAACTGGGTGGCAACAGCTATCTGGCCAAGTACGACACCGGGCAGTTGGCGCTGCGTCTGGGCAACACGCCAGAGGCCGATGGCGACGGTCAGCTTTACCGGGGGCGCGGGCTGATTCAGGTGACAGGGCGGGCCAACTATGAAGCGTGCGGAGAGGCGCTGGGGCTGGACTTGTTGCGCCAGCCGCAACTGCTTGAACAACCTGACCACGCCGCGATGTCGGCGGCGTGGTTCTGGGATCGGGCGAACCTCAATGTGCTGGCTGACAAAGGGGATGTGCTGATGATCACCCGACGTATCAACGGCGGCACCAATGGCCTTGCTGATCGGCAGATGCTGTACCAGCGGGCACTGGAGGTGCTGCCATGAAAGCACTGGATGTGCGCTTCCTGATCCTGGCATTCGTGCTGGGTTCGGGGCTGGGCACATGGTGTGCCTGGAAGTGGCAGGCGGCGTGTTACGGCCTGCAATTGTCCGCACAGGCGCTGGGTTATCAGCGTGAGCGCGAGCAGGCGGCGCTGGCGGTTATCGACTGGCAGAGCGCCGAGCAGGCGCAGCGGCGCGCGCTGGAAGTCCGTCTGCAAAACAACGATACACACATTCACAAGGAATTGAGCGATGCACAGACCTCTCAAGCTCGCCTGCGCGACCGTCTGGCTACTGCTGATCTGCGGTTGTCAGTCCTCCTCGCCAACCCCGCCGGTGGTGATGACGTGTCAGCCACCACCGATTCCGCCAGCGTGGTTCATGGAAGCACGCGAGGCGAACTTGACCCGGCGGCTGCTGGACGAATTGTCGCCATCACCGACTACGGCGATCAGGGATTGATCGCCTTGAAGGCTTGCCAGGCCTATGTGCGCGAGATTGCGCATTGATGTTCCTTTCGGCTCCCCACCCTCGGCCATCGTGCCCCCACCTCAATCCCGCCTCTGCAAGGAGGCGCGGCCCTCTTTCGAGCGTTTGCAGGCTTGCCAAACGGTCTTGCCCGGTACATTCATATTGCACCGGTCGATTCGGTACGCTAATGTCCCGAAACGTACCAACGAGACCCCCTCCGTGACGACAGTCAGCAAGCTTTTGATGCGCGTTATCAAGGCTCACGCCCGTTGGCGTTGGCGCGCCTGACTATTTCCTTGCCGGCCCTGCCGGACCCGTACCCGTATGCCTTCGATTTTTGATGTTTTTGCCGTTGTCACCTCAAGCGTAGTGGCTGAAGAGTGGCGCATGAGCGAAGCAGAATCCGGAAGGCTTGAATCAAGTCAGTAAATCAAAAGGTTGATAGCAAAATGTTGCTGATGATCGATAACTACGACTCCTTTACCTACAACGTTGTGCAGTACCTCGGTGAGCTGGGGGCAGACGTCAAAGTCATTCGTAATGACGAACTGACCATCGCGCAGATCGAAGCCCTGAACCCGGAGCGCATCGTGGTTTCGCCCGGCCCGTGCACGCCCAACGAAGCCGGTGTCTCGCTTGAGGTGATCAAGCACTTCGCGGGCAAACTGCCGATTCTGGGTGTCTGCCTTGGGCATCAGTCCATCGGCCAGGCGTTCGGTGGCGAGGTGGTGCGCGCGCGTCAGGTGATGCACGGCAAGACCAGCCCGGTGGTGCACGAGGACGGCGGCGTATTCGCAGGTTTGAACCATCCGCTGGTGGTAACCCGCTACCACTCGCTGGTGGTCAAAAGCGATACCCTGCCCGAGTGTCTGGAAGTGACGGCATGGACGGCACTGGAAGACGGCTCGGTTGATGAGATCATGGGCCTGCGTCACAAGACACTGAACGTTGAAGGGGTGCAGTTTCACCCTGAGTCGATCCTGACCGAGCAAGGTCACGAGTTGTTCGCCAACTTTCTCAAACAAAGCGGCGGCCATCGTCAGGGCTAAGGATTTTTTATGAGCACCCCCATGAATATCAAAAGCGCGCTGAACCGCGTGGTCAACCAGCTGGACCTGTCCACTGACGAGATGCGCGACGTCATGCGCGAGATCATGACCGGCCAATGCACCGAAGCGCAGATCGGTGCGTTTCTGATGGGCATGCGCATGAAGAGCGAGACCATCGATGAAATCGTCGGTGCGGTTTCTGTCATGCGTGAGCTGGCCGACAAGGTTGAACTGAAAACGCTGGATGGCGTTGTCGATATCGTCGGCACTGGCGGTGACGGTGCGAACATTTTCAACGTGTCCACTGCGTCGGCATTCGTGATTTCAGCGGCGGGCTGCACGGTGGCCAAGCACGGCAACCGCGCGGTGTCGGGTAAAAGCGGCAGTGCTGATTTGCTGGAGGCGGCGGGGGTTTATCTGAACCTGACGCCTGTCCAAGTGGCGCGCTGCATTGACAGCGTCGGCATCGGCTTCATGTTCGCCCAGTCGCATCACAGCGCGATGAAACACACTGCCGGCCCTCGCCGCGAGCTGGGGCTGCGCACACTGTTCAATATGCTCGGTCCGTTGACCAACCCGGCTGGCGTGCGTCATCAGGTTGTCGGCGTGTTCAATCAGGCACTGTGCCGCCCGCTGGCCGAAGTGCTGCTGCGTCTGGGCAGCAAGCATGTGCTGGTGGTGCACTCGCAGGACGGGCTGGATGAATTCAGTCTGGCGGCGCCGACGTTCGTCGCCGAACTGAAAAATGGCGAAGTGACGGAATACTGGGTGCAGCCTGAAGACCTGGGCATCAAGAGCCAGAGCCTGTATGGCCTGGCGGTGGAAAGCCCGGCGCAGTCGCTGGAGCTGATTCGCGATGCTTTGGGTCGGCGCAAGACCGAGATCGGGCAGAAGGCTGCGGAAATGATCGTGCTCAATGCCGGTGCTGCGCTTTATGCTGCCGATCATGCGACCAGCCTGAAAGAAGGCGTGGCGCTGGCCCATGACGCACTGCACACTGGCCTTGCGCGGGAAAAACTGGATGAGTTGGGTGCCTTCACGGCGGTATTCAAGCAGGAGAACGAAGCATGAGTGTGCCAACCGTACTGGAAAAAATTCTTGCCCGTAAGGCCGAAGAGATCGCTGCTCGTCGCGCTGTCGTGAGCCTGGCCGAACTGGAGCAACAGGCTGCCAACGCCGATGCGCCACGTGGCTTTGCCAATGCGCTGATCAATCAGGCCAGGCTGAAACAACCAGCAGTGATCGCGGAAATCAAGAAAGCGTCGCCAAGCAAGGGCGTCATCCGGGAAAACTTTTTGCCGGGCGAGATCGCCAGAAGCTATCAGGCTGGGGGCGCTACCTGTCTCTCGGTACTGACCGATGTCGATTTTTTCCAGGGTTCGGACGCCTACCTTCAAGAAGCGCGCGCGGCGTGCAATTTGCCGGTGATCCGCAAGGACTTCATGATCGACCCTTATCAAGTGGTCGAGGCGCGTGCGCTGGGTGCAGATTGCATCCTGCTGATCGTCTCGGCGCTTGATGACGTGCAGATGGCCGAGCTGGCCGCCGTTGCCAAGGGTGTCGGCCTGGACGTGCTGGTTGAAGTGCATGACGGTGACGAACTGGAGCGCGCGCTGAAAACCCTCGACACCAAGCTGGTCGGCGTCAACAACCGCAACCTGCATACCTTCGAGGTCAGCCTGGAAACCACGCTGGACCTGCTGCCGCGCATTCCGCGTGATCGCACGGTGATCACCGAAAGCGGCATTTTCAACCGCGCCGACGTCGAGCTGATGGAAATCAACGATGTCTACTCGTTCCTGGTAGGTGAAGCCTTCATGCGTGCCGAACAGCCCGGCGCAGAGCTGCAGCGGTTGTTCTTCCCGGAGCGCAAGCCGGCAGCGGGCGGCCCGGCTGTCGACTGACTGTAGCGTGCCAAACATTACTCTGAGGTCCGGCATGCAAGACTCGATCATCGACATCTGTGTCGAACAAGGCTTGCAGGCCGAGCAGGATCTGCTGGCGTCGGTATGTTCCGGTGCTTCCGGGCATGGGTTGCTGCTCTGGCGGCCCAGTGACCGCGCGCTGGTCATGCCGCGACGCATGAGCCGTCTGCCGGGTTTTACCGAAGCCAGCGAAACCCTGGCCGACAATGGATGGCCCGTTCTACTGCGTGAGACGGGGGGCGAGCCCGTGCCGCAATCCTGCGCGACGGTGAATATCGCGCTGGTTTACGCTCAGCCGCCTGCGGACACTGACAGAGACCGGATCGAAACCGCTTACCTGCGGCTGTGTCAGCCGATTCTGGACCTGCTCATCGAACTGGGGGGCAAGGCGTCATTGGGGGAGGTGGCAGGCGCATTCTGTGACGGGCGTTTCAACGTCAATCTCGAAGGCCGCAAGATGGTCGGAACAGCCCAGCGCTGGCGTCAGAGTCAGGGCGGCACGCGTCCTGTGGTGCTGGCTCATGGAGCGTTGTTGCTGGATGACGAGCGGGTGCCGATGGTGGCGGCGGTCAATCGTTTCAATGAACTCTGCGAGCTTGACCAACGGGTGCGTGCCGACAGTCATATTGCCCTACATGAAGCGTTTCCGGATGCTCAGGTGCTGGAGCGTCTGGCGCAAGCCTACCGGCGCCTTCTCGCCGACCTCTGAATAGCACGCACTCAGCGCGTTCCGTAGACCACCATCGTTTTGCCTTTGACGTTGACCAGACTCTGTTCTTCCAGCGCCTTGAGTACGCGGCCGACCATTTCCCTCGAACAACCCACGATGCGTCCGATTTCCTGGCGGGTAATCTTGATCTGCATGCCGTCCGGGTGGGTCATGGCGTCCGGCTGCTTGCACAGGTCCAGCAACGTACGGGCGACGCGTCCGGTGACATCGAGAAACGCCAGATCGCCCACCTTGCGCGTGGTATTGCGCAGGCGCTCGGCCATCTGACTGCCGATGGCGTAGAGAATTTCCGGGTCTTTTCGGGTCAGCTCGCGAAAGGTCTCGTAGGGTATCTCGGCGACCTCGCACTCGGTCTTGGCCCGCACCCATGCGCTGCGCACGGATTCATGCCCCGGCTGCTCGAACAGGCCCAGTTCGCCGAAGAAGTCTCCGTTGTTGAGGTAGGCGACAATCATTTCCCGCCGTTCGTCGTCTTCTATCAACACCGTGACGGTGCCTTTGAGGATGAAGAACAACGACTCGGAGCGATCTCCCGCACTGATGATGTTGGTTTTCGCGGGGCAGCGACGCCGCTCTGCATGGGGCAGCAGCTTGTCCAGACCGTTCGCTTTGGGTGTAAAGCTTATTGCGACCATGCGCGACTTCCGAAATAAAGACTATGGCCAAATGGCATACTTGTAGGTATCGGCTGCGCATGCATTCTCGCCAGCTTTTCGAGGCTGTGCGGGTGCTATTTGCGAATGTTCCTACACGTTTCCTACAAAAAGCATTCTTTTCCCGGCCCCAGACACCTTTTGGCGCTGTGCTAAGCTGACAGCCCCTTTTTTACAGTGGAGTCTTGGCGATGAAGGCACGCATCCAATGGGCTGGCGAAGCCATGTTCCTCGGCGAATCCGGCAGCGGTCATGTGGTGGTAATGGACGGTCCGCCTGAAAGCGGCGGTCGTAATCTGGGTGTCCGGCCAATGGAAATGGTGCTGATCGGTCTGGGCGGCTGCAGCAACTACGATGTGGTGAGCATCCTCAAGAAGTCGCGTCAGCCGATTGAAAGCTGCGAGGCTTTCCTTGAAGCCGAGCGCGCAGATGAAGACCCTAAGGTGTTCACAAAGATTCATCTGCACTTTGTCGTCAAGGGCCGTGGCCTGAAAGAAGCACAGGTCAAACGTGCCATCGAGCTGTCTGCCGAGAAGTACTGCTCGGCCTCGATCATGCTCGGTGATGCCGGCGTCGAGATCACTCACGATTATGAAATTGTCGAGCTCGGTTGAACGCCAGACATCCAACGATCATAAAAACGGCGCACACTCTGGCAGACGGCTTCGGACGTCTGCATAATGCGCCACTTTTTCAGGGCGCAGCATGTACTGGTTTTCTGCTGCCGGCCCGAACAGACAACCAAAATCGCCAACGCGAAGAGGTGTTAACCGTCCTACGCAGATGAGCCGGGCTCAGCTGACGGGCATGCTTGATCACGCGGCTGGCGCCGCACACATATAGAGAGTTTTTAACGGTGAAAAGCAAACTCAAGCTCCACGGGTTCAATAACCTGACAAAGACCTTGAGCTTCAACATTTATGACATCTGCTATGCGGAAACCCCGCAGGACCAGCAGGCGTACGTCGAGTACATCAACAGTGTGTACGACGCAGAACGCCTGACGCGGATTCTGACTGATGTTGTCGATATCATTGGTGCCAACATCCTGAACATTGCGCGTCAGGATTACGATCCACAAGGTGCCAGTGTGACCATTCTGATCTCCGAGCAGCCGGTGACGCCTACCGAAAGCCAGATCGAAGAGTCGCCAGGTCCATTGCCGGAAACCATCCTGGCCCACCTGGACAAGAGCCACATCACGGTGCATACCTATCCGGAAATTCACCCGGTAGACGGTATTGCAACGTTCCGCGTAGACATCGACGTGTCGACCTGTGGCGTTATTTCACCGCTCAAGGCGCTGAACTACCTGATTCACAAGTTCGAGTCGGACATCGTGACCGTCGATTATCGCGTGCGCGGCTTTACACGCGACGTGGAAGGCAAAAAGCACTTCATCGATCACGAGATCAACTCGATCCAGAATTACCTCTCCGAAGACACGCGCAACGGTTACCAGATGACCGACGTGAATGTGTATCAGGAAAACCTGTTCCATACCAAGATGCTGCTCAAGCAGTTCGAACTGGATAACTACCTGTTTGGCGACGCTACCAGCAACTTGTCTGCCGAACAGCGTGAGCAAGTGACCGCCAAGGTCAAACACGAAATGCTGGAAATCTTCTACGGTCGTAACGTAGCGGTGTAAACCCGGATTTCAGGCATTGAAAAGGCGCCTCTTGCAGGCGCCTTTTTTGTTCTTGCGGCGTCAGATGCGATAAGTGGACTTGGTCATGACCTTGGCCAGCACGCCCATTCCGAATTTGACCGGAGCCGGAAAGCGGAAACCGCCCGCTTCCAGCGCGGACTCGGCGTGGTGTTCTTCGTCGCTGAGCATCTGCTCAAGAATCGCCCGGGACTTTCCGTCCTCGATCGGCAATTGCTCCAGGTGCTCACCCAGGTGCTTGCACACCTGATCCTCTGTCGCAGCGACAAAACCCAGGCTGACCCGGTCGCTGATCACCCCGGCCACCGCGCCGATCCCGAAAGACAGGCCGTAGAACAGCGGGTTCAGCACGCTGGTGTGGCTGCCGAGTTGATGAATGCGTTGCTCGCACCAGACCAGGTGATCGATTTCTTCTTCGGCTGCATGCTCCATTGCCTTGCGCACCTTGGGCAGCTTGGCCGTGAGCGCCTGCCCTTGGTACAGCGCCTGGGCGCAGACTTCGCCAGTGTGGTTGATGCGCATCAGGCCGGCAACGTGGCGTGTGTCGACGTCGCTCATCTTGTGATCGGGCTGGACGATGGCAGGGGAAGGGCGGCGTGAATGAGCGCTCGACGGCAGCAATGTGCGCATTGCGCTGTCGGCTTGCAGTAACAGACGGTCGATGGGGGAATATTGACGTTCGGTAGCCATGGGCACCTCCGGAAGATCATGGGGGCAGTTTACCCGAATCGGCCGGAGGCGGCAGGGCTTGTGTCAACCGGTCGGCGAGCATTGAAATCGCTGACCGGCTGCACAGTCCGCAAATGCGGGATCAGCCCGGCGGCCAGCTCATCTGGCGCTGACCCAGTACGTGCATGTGAATGTGATAGACGGTCTGCCCGCCCAACTCGTTGCAGTTCATGACCACACGGAAGCCTTCCTCACAGCCCAGTTCGATCGCCAGACGCTGCGCAGTGAACAGGATATGCCCGGCCAGGCCTTTGTCTTCTTCGGTCAGGTCGTTGAGGGTACGAATGGGCTTTTTCGGGATGACCAGAAAATGCACCGGTGCCTGTGGGGCGATGTCGTGAAAGGCCAGTACCTGATCATCTTCATAGATGATCTTCGCCGGGATCTCCCGATTGATGATCTTGGTAAACAAAGTTTCCACAGCCGTTTGCTCCTTGTCGGTTGATGGGCGTCGCGGGTGTCGCGGTGCTGCATTGGGGGTCGAGTGTACTGAGCGAGACGCGGCTCGCCCAGTCGTTCGTCCAATCAGCGCGGGCAGTACTTCTTGTTGATGTAGCCGCTGATCTGGCGAGCCAGCCAGCGTGAAACCAGACGCGGGCTTAAGGTCCACAGCCTGTTACTGAAGCCTGGGACGATCACCGCGCGGTTTTTTTCGAGTGCACGAACGGTGTACAGCGCCACTTCTTCGGCACTCATCAGGTTGTCGACGTTCACTTGCAACTGTGCAGTGCGGAAAAAAGCGCTTTTGGTCGGGCCGGGGCACAATACCGACACCTTGACCCCGGCTTTCTTCACTTCCTCGCGCAGCCCTTCGGAAAAGTGCAGCACGTACGCCTTGCTGGCGTAGTAAGTGCTCATCCACGGCCCGGGCTGAAACGCAGCCACCGAAGCGATATTGAGAATCTGCCCGCCACCCTGAATGGCCATCAGGTTACCGACCGTATGGCAAAGCCGTGTGAGCGCGAGGATGTTCAGGTCGATCAAGTCCTGTTCGGCACTCCAGTCCTGCGCCAGAAACGGTCCGCAGGTGCCGATGCCCGCCGCATTCACCAGCAGGTCAATCTGATGCGCGCCGTCTTCCAGTTCCAGCAGGAAGCCCGAAAGACGAAGCGGCTCACCGAGGTCGCATGCGCGAAACAGCACTTCTACGCCGAAACGCTGCGTCAGCTCCAGGGCAATTGTTTCCAGCAGATCGCGCTGGCGGGCAATGAGGATCAAGCTGTGACCGCGACGTGCCAGCGCCTCGGCCATGGCCAGACCTATGCCGCTGGAAGCGCCGGTGATCAGGGCGTAACGGGTCATGCAGTTCTCCATCGTACGTATTGCGCCCGGCGGTCTGCCGAACCGTGAGCGTTCTATTGCTTGTCGTTCTGGTCTTGGGGCTCTTCAATGACATCCGCCGGCGCGTTCAAGGCACTGCCAGGGTCTTGTTCATCGTCGTAAGGCAGCGATTGCTCGTACTCGTCGGTTTGCAGTGCCAGTTCTGCCTCGGCCAGTTTGCCAATGCTGTAGTAGATACTGGCTACCGAGATAACCGGGATCATGGCAATCCAGATGATGCCCAGCACCTTGACGCCCCGCGTGTTGGGCGGCGGTGGCGGGCCGTACTGGTTGGCGCCTCGGGTGCCCGGCAGCAGCATGATCAGGAAGGGGAACAAACTGCCTACGAACGGTACCAGGTTCAAAAGCAGGAGCCAGCCGGACCAGCCCAGGTCATGCAGCCTCTGCACGCCTATCATTACGCCGATGGTCACAAATACCATCACCAGTACCGCGATCAGCAAACCACCGGCGACCAGCGACCAGTTCAGCACTATCAGCGCCAGTGCTATCAGTGCCACCAGGGTGACGCACTGAACCATGCTCCATGCCAGAAAGCGCAGGCGTCCTATGCGGCCATTGGTGGTGAAGACCTTGAGCGTCGAGTGCCCGTAATGCTCACTGCCTACCTGAGCCTTGGGGGGCGCATACGGGGAGGCATCCTGGGGCGCCTGCCTGGCGGGAGTCCAGGGCGAGGCCTGGTTGCTGACTTCATTGAGGTTGAAACTGATTGCCTGATCGGGCTCGATACGGGCTTCAACACCTGCCTCTTTCAGGGCTTCTATGTAGCGCTCGGCTTCTGCATGGACCAGGCCGCGCTTCAACGCAATGGGCTCGCCGTTGAACAGTTTCTGAACGGCCGCCGTTTCACTCTTGAACAGCCCGGCCAGATTGGCCTTTGCGGTCTCCGGCTTTACGCCGTCACGCACCTGCCCTTCAAACATGATCTTGAAGAGGGTATCGGTCATACAGGGCTTCCTTGTCTTGAATTGAAAACAGTGCCGGACGTCTCTGCGCGGGCGAGACGTCCTGTTACATCACCGATCAGGCGCAAACGGCCTTCGGGTCAGAAGGGTTTGACGATGACCAGAATCACGATGGCGATCAGAATCAGCACCGGAATTTCATTGAACCAGCGATAGAACACATGGCTGCGACCGTTTTCGCCACGGGCGAAGCGTTTGACCTGCGCGCCGCAGACATGGTGATAGCCGATCAACAGGAAAACCAGCGTCAGCTTGGCGTGCATCCAGCCCTGGCTGAAATACCCGCTGGCATCGAAGCTGATCAGCCAGCCGCCGAAGACCAGCGTCGCGATCATTGCCGGGGTCATGATGCCACGGTACAACTTGCGCTCCATCACCATGAAGCGCTCGCGGCTGACGCTGTCCTCGCTCATCGAGTGGTAGACGAACAGTCTCGGCAGATAGAACAGCGCTGCAAACCAGCAGACCATCGAAATGACGTGCAGCGCTTTGATCCATAAATAGAGCATTTTTGGTTATTCCCAGGTTCACGGTGGCCGAATAGTAGTGTCTTGTAAGGCCATACGTCACGTTGTCGGTTGTCGTAGAGGCGATAGGCTCCTATTATCGACCGCTTTCCAGTTGTTTCGTTGAGGGCAGGTTATGGTCAAGGTCGGTATCGTCGGCGGCACGGGTTACACCGGGGTCGAGCTGCTGCGTCTGTTGGCACAGCATCCGCAGGCAGAAGTCGTGGTTATCACCTCGCGCTCGGAGGCCGGCCTGCCAGTCGCCGATATGTACCCGAACCTGCGAGGTCATTACGACGGCCTGGCCTTCAGCGTGCCTGACGTAAAAACCCTGGGTGCCTGTGACGTCGTGTTCTTCGCCACGCCGCATGGTGTTGCTCATGCTCTGGCGGGTGAGCTGCTCGCAGCCGGCACCAAAGTGATCGACCTGTCTGCCGACTTCCGTCTGCAGGACCCGGTCGAGTGGGCCAAGTGGTACGGCCAGCCGCATGGCGCGCCGGAATTGCTGCAGGATGCGGTTTACGGGTTGCCGGAAGTCAATCGCGAGCAGATCAGGAACGCGCGGCTCATTGCTGTGCCTGGCTGCTACCCAACGGCTACCCAGCTGGGTTTCCTGCCGCTGCTTGAAGCAGGCATTGCCGATAACACGCGCCTGATTGCCGACTGCAAGTCCGGCGTCAGCGGCGCCGGTCGCGGTCTGAACATTGGCTCGCTGTATTCGGAGGCCAACGAAAGCTTCAAGGCGTACGCCGTCAAAGGCCACCGTCACCTGCCTGAAATCACCCAAGGGCTGCGTCGCGCTGCCAGTGGCGATATCGGCCTGACCTTTGTCCCGCATCTGGTACCGATGATTCGTGGCATTCATTCCACGCTCTACGCGACGGTCACGGATCGCTCGGTAGATTTGCAGGCCCTTTTCGAGAAGCGCTATGCCGACGAGCCGTTTGTGGACGTGATGCCTGCGGGCAGCCACCCGGAAACCCGCAGCGTACGTGGCGCCAATGTCTGCCGCATCGCTGTGCATCGCCCGCAGGATGGCGATCTGGTAGTTGTGCTGTCGGTCATCGACAACCTGGTGAAGGGGGCATCGGGGCAGGCGGTTCAGAACATGAACATCCTGTTCGGTCTGGATGAGCGCGCCGGGCTGTCTCATGCGGGGATGATGCCTTAGAGGGGCAGCTTTGAGCTTCGAGCGGCAAGCTTCAAGTGGTAAAGCGAAGACCGGCCAGCCCATGCTCTTGTAGCTTGTAGCTGCTCCCGATCAAATAGTTGACCGATTTTCTAGGAGAAGCGGATAATGCCGTCATTACGCATTACGACGGCTAACGCCGGGAGATATCTGACATGAGTGTCGAATCCTTCACGCCTACCGCTTTGGAGTTCACTCCAAATGCAGCGCACAAGGTGAAAACCCTGGTCGACGAAGAGGGCAACGATCGCCTCAAGCTGCGTGTTTTTGTAACGGGCGGTGGTTGTTCCGGTTTCCAGTATGGCTTCACGTTTGATGAAGACGTGGCAGACGATGACACTATCGTCGAGCGCGAAGGTGTCAGTCTGGTGGTTGATCCGATGAGCTTCCAGTATCTGGCGGGCGCAGAGGTGGACTATCAGGAAGGCCTGGAGGGTTCGCGCTTCGTGATCAAGAACCCTAATGCCTCCACGACTTGTGGTTGCGGTTCTTCGTTCTCGATCTGATTGAGTGCTGCTTCAAACAAAACGCCGCTCATTGGAGCGGCGTTTTTGTTTGCGGCATAAGGGTCAGGCGGGGTAAATAGCGCCCAGAACCCTGCGGCCTTTGGCGCCGGTTACCGTTGGACGGTTCGCCGGCACGCCTTCAAGGCAGCAATGAGCCAGCCAGGCAAACGCCATTGCTTCAACCCAGTCAGGGTCCACGCCGAATTTCTCGGTGCTGTTGACCTCGGTGTCTGGCAACAGCTCAGCCAAGCGCTTCATCAGCGCCTTGTTATGTGCGCCGCCGCCACAGACCAGAAGCTCCTTGGTGACCGCCTGGGCTGTTTGCAGCGATTCGGTGATGGTCAGCGCCGTCAGTTCCAGCAGGGTGGCTTGCACATCTTCCGGAGCCAGCGTTGGCAGCTGAAAGAGGTGGTGGTGCACCCAGCCCAGGTTGAACACTTCCCGGCCGGTACTCTTCGGGCCCTTGGTCAGGAAAAACGGATCGCTGAGCAGTTTTTTGAGCAGCTCGGGATCAACTTTGCCGCTCGCGGCCCATGCGCCGTCCTTGTCATAGCTTTCGTGGCGCTGCGATTGTATCCAGGCATCCAGCAGCACATTGCCGGGCCCGCAATCGAAACCCTCAACCGGGCGATCGGATTCGATCAGGCTCAGGTTGCTGAAGCCACCAATGTTCAATACCGCGCGGTGGTCTTTATTGTCGTCGAACAACGCCTCGTGGAATGCAGGCACCAGAGGTGCGCCTTGTCCGCCTGCTGCGATATCGCGGCGGCGGAAGTCGCTGACCACGGTAATCTCGGTCAACTCTGCAAGCAATGCGGGGTTGCCGATCTGAATGCTGTAGCCGCGCGCAGGCTCGTGGCGGATGGTCTGGCCGTGGCTGCCGATGGCGCGGATATCGGCGACAACCTTGTTTTGCTCTTTCAGCAAGGTCTGCACGCCCTGTGCAACCAGTTTGCACCACTTCTGTTCGGCAATTGCCGCACGAGCAAACTCGTCCGCGCCGCTGGAGCAAAGCCCCAGCAACTCGGCATGCAGGTCTTCCGGCATGGGAATGTAGTGAGTGGCCACAAGCCTTGAACGGTCATCCTGCTTCAAAAGGGCGATATCAATCCCGTCGAGACTGCTGCCAGACATCACACCTATATAGAAGAAGTCCATGGATTACCTTTTATTCGAGGCCAGCGTGGTGGCCTTTTCCTGATCCATGCGCGCCATTAACGGCTGGCTTTGCTGCATGAACCGCTGTTTTTCGGATTTGGCGATCGGATCCGCCATCGGAAGCTTCTGGCCCAGCGGGTCTACATGAACACCATTGACCTGAAACTCATAGTGCAAATGCGGGCCAGTCGACAGGCCTGTCGTTCCAATATAGCCGATTACCTGACCTTGCTTGACGGTTCCACCGGTTTGTACACCTTTGGCGAAACCCTGCATGTGGCCATACAGCGTACGGTAGGTGTCGCCGTGCTGAATGATGACTGTGTTGCCGTAGCCGCCGCGACGGCCAGCCAGCAGAACCTTGCCATCGCCGGTCGCCTTGATCGGCGTACCGCGTGGCGCCGCATAATCGACGCCTTTGTGCGCGCGTATCTTGTTGAGGATCGGGTGTTTGCGACCCATCGAGAACATCGAGCTGATGCGGGCGAAGTCTACCGGTGTACGGATAAACGCCTTGCGCATGCTGTTGCCGTCGGCGGTGTAGTAATTGGTAGTGCCTTGTTTGCTGGTGTAACGCACGGCCGTGTAGGTCTTGCCGCGGTTGGTGAAGCGGGCGGAAAGAATATTGCCTGTGCCGACGCTTTTGCCGTTGACTACTTTTTGCTCGTACACCACATCAAATTCGTCGCCCTTGCGGATGTCCTGAGCAAAGTCGATGTCGTAGCCGAAGATATTGGCCATGTCCATCGTCATGGTGTGTGTCAGACCAGCACGTTGCGCGGATTGCGAAAGGGAGCTGTTGATCACGCCGTGTACGTAGGCGTTGCGCACGTTGGGCTTGCTGATTTCGCGATTGAACACGAAGCCGGAAGCCGATTTCGACAGGCTGATGGTCTCGAGTTCGCTGAGCTTGGTGTGCAGTTGTTTGAGCTGGCCATCCGGCGACAACTCGAACTGCAGGGTCTGCCCGTTCTGCAGCTTGCTGAACTGCCTGGCTTGCTTGTCGCTGGCCAGAACCTCATGAACCGTGGAGGCGGGCAGGCCGACTTTTTCAAACAACGTCGAAAGCGTGTCGCCCTTGCTGACAGTGACTTCCCGGTGATTGGGGTCCTTGGCAGCGGCCGGAGCCGGTTTTTCTGCCTCCGGCTGTGCGGTGGCGGTGTTCTGAGCCTGATCGTCAGCGTTGTCGATCTGGGCAAATGGCGATTCTGTGGTTTCAGGTGTGGCTTGAGTGTCTTTCGCAGCGTCTTGGTCTTGTACGTCCTGATCTGGCATCTCCAGATCAAGGGCAAGGTTCGTTCGTTTGGCTTCGACTTCGCTTGAAGGGAAAACCAGGAGAGCCAGGCTCAACAACGCGGCGATGCCGCTTGCAGCGAGCAGGTGACTCTTCGGATAAAGCGGGGGCGCTTTAGGCGGTGTGTCTTTCATAGGTAATTTGACTTTGAAAAAGGTGAAATGGAAAAGATGAATGACATGATGAAGATGAAATAACTGTATAAAATATAACCAAAACCTGCTCGAAGCAACCCTTCCTGCGGATCAGTTGCTGATTCGCGGGTGAACGCTGGGCAAAACTTGTAATTGGGCTCTGATCTTGTAAGGTTGGTTCCCTTTGAATTGGGGGCTGAAATGAAGTCGGTTGAAGAACAGCTGGCGCTGATCAAGCGCGGTGCAGATGAACTCCTGGTCGAGGCTGAACTGGTCGAAAAGCTCAAGCGTGGCCAGCCGCTGCGTATCAAGGCTGGTTTCGACCCGACAGCGCCCGATCTGCACCTGGGTCACACGGTCCTTATAAACAAGCTGCGCCAGTTTCAGGATCTGGGGCATCAGGTCATCTTCCTGATCGGTGACTTCACCGGCATGATCGGCGACCCTAGCGGCAAGAGCGCCACCCGTCCGCCGCTCACCCGCGAGCAGGTTCTCGATTATGCCGAGACCTACAAGTCTCAGGTTTTCAAGATTCTCGATCCGGCCAAAACCGAGGTGGCGTTCAACTCGACGTGGATGGACAAACTCAGCCCGGCCGATTTCATTCGTCTGTCCTCGCAGTACACGGTTGCGCGAATGCTTGAGCGCGATGATTTCGACAAGCGCTATAAAAGCAACCAGTCCATTGCCATCCATGAGTTCCTTTACCCGTTGGTGCAGGGCTATGACTCCGTGGCCTTGAAGGCTGACGTCGAACTGGGCGGCACCGATCAGAAATTCAATCTGCTGATGGGGCGTGAGCTTCAGCGCGCCTATGGGCAGGAGCCGCAATGCATCCTGACCATGCCATTGCTGGAAGGTCTGGATGGCGTCAAGAAGATGTCCAAGTCGCTCGGCAACTATGTAGGCATTCAGGAAGCGCCGGGCATCATGTACAGCAAGCTGGTGTCTATTCCTGATTCGCTGATGTGGCGCTACTTCGAACTGCTGAGCTTCCGCTCGATGGAAGAGATCAACGGGTTGAGGGCTGACTGCGAAGCGGGTGCCAATCCGCGTGATATCAAGATCAAGCTGGCTGAAGAGCTGGTTGCGCGCTTCCATGGTGAAGAGGCAGCAGCCACAGCGCATCGTTCTGCGGGCAACCGTATGAAGGAAGGCGAGCTGCCGGACGATCTCCCGGAGATATCCGTGGCTGCTATTGAGGATATGCCGATCTCGGCCGTCCTTAATAAAGCTGGCCTGGTAAAGAACGCTGCTGTTGCGCGTGATCTGCTGGCGTCCGGCGGTGTGCGTATAGATGGTGAAGTCGTGGACCGCAGCTTTATAGTCAAGCTGGGTGCGACGCATGTCTGTCAGGCTGGCAAGAAGGCTTTTGGGCGCATTACTCTGGTTTCTGACGAAAGTTCAAAATAACGGTTGACGCGCTCTGTGATGTGTCTATAATTCGCCCCACTTCCGGCGCAGACGGAAACGAAAAAG
>NZ_JARVSI010000033.1:0-44612 GCF_030209255.1 Pseudomonas sp. CFBP2511
CATTTGAACACCCCCATTAGGTCGGATTGGTGTCCAACTTCTTGGGGGCAGTCCAAAATGTGGGAGTGACCGGGGCGGCGATCCGCATTGCTCACGAAGAGGCCGCTGCAGCCGCTTGATGTATCAGTCTCTGGCTCGGGTCAGTGACGTATACAATTCTGGCCGACGATCAACAAAGTAGTCGTTCACCGTTCTGGCCTGCGCCAGCAGTGCTTTGTCCAGCGTCCCCACCAGCAAGCCTTCGTCCTGACCTGCCAGCAGCGGGCGGCTGCCGTCCGGTGCGCAGAGACTGCTAAGCCCGCAGTAACGAATCTCGCCTTCGCTGCCGCAATAGTTGGCGTATACAACGTAACAGTGGTTCTCGAACGCCCGCGCCCGCACGGTCACGTCACAGACAAAGTCGTAAGGCGCCATATTCGCGGTCGGCACCAGGATCAGCTCGGCCCCTGCCAGCGCCAGCCGGCGAGTGTTTTCGGGGAATTCCACGTCGTAGCAAATCAGCATGCCCAATCGCCAGCCGTTCAATTCGACCACCGGGAAATAGTCTGCGCCCGCGGAGAACATCGATCTGTCCAGCTCACTGAACAAATGCGTCTTGCGGTAGTTGCACAGACTGACGCCGTGCTCGTCGATCAGTTGCACAGCGTTGTACACCTGCTGATCGGTATCGCGCTCCGGGTAGCCGTACAGGATCGCAATGCCATTGGCCTTCGCGATCGCAGCGATGCGCGTAGCTGCCGAACCGTCGTGTGCCTGAGCCAGCTCACTGACCGCTTGGGCGCCAATGTTGTAGCCGGTCAGAAACATCTCCGGGCAAATCAGCACATTCGCACCTTGTGCGGCGGCGCTGACGGCCTGTTGCTCCAGACGAGCCAGGTTGCCGCTGATGTCCAGCGGCAGTGGCGGGCATTGATACAGCGCTATGCGCATGACGTTTTCCCTGGTTGTCAGTCAGCCAGCGTGATCGGGCCGATTTCGTGGAATACATCGCCGGGGCCCGGGTTTTCAGCGTGAGTCTTGCCGCCAAAGTGATTCATGATGCCCCATACCGCATTCAGCGACGTCTGCACCGCGCCTTCTACCCAGGCTGGCGTCCAGGACACATCGTCACCGGCGATGAACATGCCGCGCTGTTCGCTGGGCATGTCCTGCTGCATGAAGTGCGCGTACATGCGCTGGTTGTAGCGGTAATGGCCCGGCAGCGCACCCTTGAACGCGCCGAGGAAGTGCGGATCGGCTTCCCACGAAACTGTGATCGGATCGCCGATGATGCGCGCCGCGATGTCCACTTTAGGGTAAATCTTTTTCAGCGCATCGAGCGCCAGCTTCACGCGCTTCTCGATGGGTTGCGGCAGCATCTTCAGTGCATCGCTCATCCACGAGTAGGACAGGCAGATCACCCCCGGCTTGTCGTCGCCGTTATCGAACAGATAAGTGCCACGGGTCAATCGGTCGGTGAGGGTCATGCTCATCAGGTCGCGACCGGTTTGCGGGTCCTTGTCTTTCCAGAACGGCCGGTCGACCATGACGAACGTCTTCGACGACTGCATGTAACGGGTGCGGTCCAGGGCCATCCACATCTTTTGCGAGAACAGCGATTCCTCGCACTCGATCTGGGTGGTCAGCAGCCAGCTTTGGCAGGTGGTCAGCACGGCGGCGTATTGCCGGGTGTCGCCCCAGTTGTCGGTCACGGCAAAGCTTCCATCCTCGGCTCGCGCAATGCGCTTCACGCCGGGGCGAGGCGCGCCACGATGTAACGAAGACAGGCTGGTGCCCTTCGGCCAATGGGCGCAACGCTCGGGCACGTGGCTCCATAACCCGACCGGCACTTGCTGCACGCCGCCGACGATCAGGTGCTGGTGCTCATCGCAGTTGGTCATCACCACGCGGAAGATTTCCAGCATCGAATTGGGGAAGTCCGAATCCCAGCCGCCAGTGCCGAAACCGACCTGGCCAAACACTTCGCGATGATAGAAGGACAGTTTGGCGAACGCCTTGGACGTCGCGACGAAGTCATAGAAGGTGCGGTCGTCCCACAACGGCACCAGCTTGTTCCACAGCTCCTTGAGACGCGGCACATCACGGTCGCGGATGGCTTGCTGGATGTCACCGAACTGCGAGCCGCTTTCCAGTGCGTCGGCCCAGGCATCGGCGACTTCCTGAAACAGGGCGGGCAGGTCCGATAGCATCTGCGCGTAATAAGTGGTGCCTTCCAGGTCGATGACCGTGCTGCCGGAGGCGGCCGTCAGCGGGTTGGGAAACGGCCTGGACTCAAGGCCCAGCTTGTCGACGTAGTGAAAGAACGCCGTCGATGACACCGGGAAGCGCATGCCGCCCAATTCGGCAACGATGCCTTTGGCGCCTTCGAACTCCTGCGAGCGCAGACGGCCGCCCATCTTGGAGGCTTCATACACCACGGGTTTGAGGCCCATCTTCATCAATTCGTAAGCCGCTACCAGCCCGGCAATACCGGCGCCGATAATCGCCACTTCTGCGCCATGATATTCAGCCGGAATGCTGCCCAGACCCTTCGGGTGCTCGATCCAGTCATCGAAGGCAAAGGGGAAATCAGGGCCGAACATGGTGATCGGCTTCTTGCCGTTGGCGGGGTGACGGTTGTTCTTCATGACGGACCTTGATGGGCAACGGCGAAAAACAACAGTCTAGATAAGCGCGAGCACGTTAATAAGACGCAAAGTGTCGTCGAAATGCAGTTTGTTTGTGCTAAATGACGAAGCTTGTGGTTGTTTTGAGTGTTTCGTCGTTATTCGCACTGAGTCAGACCGGCTGCCCACGGTCGATCTTGCTGCTGAGAATGATCGACGTGGTGGTTTTCTCCACGCCGTCCACGCTGCCAATCAGGTCAAGAAGCTGGTCCAGTTGCTCTGGAGAATCAGTGCGCAGCCAGGCGACATAATCGAACTCGCCACTCACCGCACACAATTGCTGAACCTGCGCCATCGCACTCAAGCGCCGTAGCACTTCCTTGCCCGAGCGCGGTTGTACGGTGATGCCGACATAGGCCTGCAAGCCGCCGTTGACCACGCGTTGGGCAAGACGCACGCCATAGCCGGTGATCACTTTGCTGCTTTCCAGCCGTGCAAGTCGCGAGGTGACGGTGGTGCGGGCGATGCCCAGTTGGCGGGCCAGCATGGCGATGCTTTCGCGTGCGTTGATTTGCAGCGCAGCGATCAATTTCTGATCAATTTCATCGAGCACGGGCGGGCGGGTTTCGGACACGGACATTTCCTTCAGAACTTCCAGCGTTTGGCGGTCTTGGCCAGACGTGCCTGCAAGCCGTCGAGGTTCTGCGCCAGTTGCTGAGTCATCAAGTGATAGCCCATCAATTCGGCCGGTATGACTGGCTGCACCGCTGGCGTTTCAGTCGTTTCAGGCGTACGTATCAAGCGCTCGGTCGCGCCGGTTTGCAGCGCGCGAGCCATGCCGATCAACTGCCGACGGATCTGCCGGTAATCGCCGTCCAGCGAGCCTTTCAACGATTCACCCGCCACCTTGTCCAGGTCGGCAGGACGAATGTTGGCGAGAATTTCCAGGGTGCTCAGGCACATGCGGAAATGCCCCTGAATGGCGTCCAGTTCGACCATGGACATCTTGACTTCCTTGGAGACCGACGGCAGCAGCGAGCGCAATTGCAGCATCGTGGCGTTGAGCCTGGCCGTGAGCTTGAGGTGCTCGTCAGCGGTGACCGGCTGGCCTTGCACAATGCGTCCGTACACCTTGGCGCAGTCACGCAGGCCGCTGGCCAGGTTGTAGCGCCACGAAAACACGGCGTACAACGGCAGCGCGAATGAGAAAGCCAGCGCCAGCGCGATACCAATCAGGATATCGACCGTGCGCCACAGCCCGTCGCTGATCGGGTTGTAGCCGTGCCCGGCGACGATAAACAGCGTAATCGCCGAGAGCAGCGCGGTGTAGCCGCCCTTGCCGATGGCGTGATAGGCGAAAAAGCCGCACAGCACCGACATCATTGCGTAGGTCAGCAGTGGCATTTCCAGATAACCCTGCTGCACCACCACAATCAGGCCGAGCCCGGCGCCGATCAGCGTCCCGTAGGCCCGCTCGACTGACTTTTTGCCGATATTGCCGTGATGCTGCAAACCGCCGATCACGATCAGCATGGTCACCGACGCCCATTCGCCATGCGGCAAATTCAGGCCAGTGGTCAGCAGGATGGTTACCAGCAACCCCACCGCAATCCGCGCCGCATGGATCAGCCGCGCATGCCGGTAACGGCGATACGGATCCAGCAAAGGACGCAGAACAGGGCGAAGCCAGGAGGGTATGAAAGCAGAGCGCGAATTCGTCATGCGTTAAGAGACCGCGAGGGTAGGGAAGAGATCCCTGATTGGATGATGGTAGGCCTCAGTAAGCCACATTTGACCGGCGATGGGTGGGGTTTGTTGGTGATCGGTGAGCATGGCCTTGCGCACATGAACGGTAGGAAAAGAGCTCTGAATGCAGTAAGAGCAAGATTTATGTCTTCTTAAGGTGGCTCTATATGAAGCTTTATCGTGGTTAATGCGTGTTTTCATGAGCCATTATCAGCAGCCAAAGGTGTGCATACGTGCTACTTTGTGATCTCTTGATTTCCCGCGCCCTGCTTGCCGGTATTGCTCATGAAAGCTTTTTTCCCCGTTCAATGCACCGACACGCTGATGCGGATCGCCCTGCTGGTGAAGCAGGCCAGGCTGCAGCAGGGCGTTCGCCAGATCGATCTCGCCGAGAGGCTGGGCATCACGCTTCGCACGTTCCGCCGCATTGAAGCCGGCAGCGCAGACGGCGTATCGCTGCGCGACTTCATGTTGGTGGTCTGGGGCCTTGGCGTGTCAGAGCGCTTGTTTCAGGGGCTGCGAGACGACGAGTCGTTCAGCGTCGAACAGCTTGAAGCTGCCGACCGCAAGCGCGTCCGCTTGCCCAGGAACAGGCCGGAGGATTTCTGATGGCTCAGGCTTATATTTACATGGAGTGCCCTGTCAGCGGGCAGACGCTTACGCTGGGCAAGCTGACGATTCAGTCCGGTGTCGGGACTTTTCAGTATTCACCTGATGCGGTGCAGGAAAACATCTGGGTGCCGGATCCTTTCAGGTATCCGCTGTCTGCGCGCTCTTATTCCGTGACGAAAAATGGCGGCGTTCCCGGTTTTATTGACGACGCCATGCCGGACGGCTGGGGTGAGCGGCTGTTGCATCGGGTTGAGAAAGGCCCGCTGGATTCGATCCAGCTTCTGCTCAAGTCCCCCAACGGCGACAGAGCGGGCAACATCATGGCCGGTGCGGCGCGCGTGCCGCAGGACGGGTTGGGCCAGACGCCTCCCAAGGCCCTGCATGCCAGAGGCCTCGATCACTTTATCGATACTTGCGAAGCAATCTATGACAGCCAACTCACTGCTGAGCAACTGGAGATTCTCAAGGTCAGGGATCAGCGATCCTCGGCAGGTGGCGCTCGTCCAAAGCGAACCTACCTGTTCGACAAGAAGTTGATCCTGGCCAAGCCCCGTGACAAATTCGATCACTATGATCTGCCTTCTGTAGAGCATGCCTGCATGACATTCGCAGGGCTCAAAGGGCTTCAGGCGGCCAACACGTCGCTGTATCGCAGCGAAAGAATCAATACGCTTTTGGTCGAGCGCTTTGACCGGTTTTTTGAAGAGCGTAGCGGTCGTTTTCGGCGGCTGCCGATGCTCAGCGGGCTGACCTTGCTGGATGCCGAGTGGAAAGCGCGTAGCCATCCGGATTGGCAATACGCTGCACTCGCTGACGAGCTCTATCGCCGGGGGGCTCCCGATCAGGACAGGCGAGAGCTGTATCGGCGCATGGCCTATAACGTGCTGGTCGGCAATGCCGATGACCATCCTCGTAACCACGCGGTTATCTTTAAAGACGGCACCTGGCGACTGTCGCCCATGTACGACGTGCTGCCGATTCTGGACGAAGGGCCTGCTCAGGTGCTTGCCATGTCGGTGGGTATCGAAGGGCCGCGTCTCAATCGAGGCAATCTGTTGAGCCAGCACAGTCACTTTGCGCTGAACAAGTCGCAAGCTGAAGCCGTGCTGGATGAGGTCGCAAGCTGGGAGGCCGAACTGCACGACTACTACAGCCAGTTCCTTGCTGGCGCGGAACTGGATGCTGCGGTCACTGCGACCAGTGGGGCGCGCCTGAAGCGTTAGCAGCGCCGTTGGTTTTGCGGCTCGCTACAGTGCAGACCAATTGATCTGATAGCGTGTACTTCGACCGCCACCTGGCAAGCGCACCAGGCAGTTGTTGGCGAGCAGGGCGCTTAAATGACGGGTAGCCGTGGCTTTGGAAACTTTCGCCACGGCTTGATACTGCGCAGCGCTCAGCCCCTCTTCAAAACCGTGCTCGCCTCCGTCAAGCAGACGATTGAGCACCTTTACCTGCTCGGCGGAAAAGCCGTCGCGGGTGTGCAGTTGCCAAAACCGTGTTTTGGCCAGCACGCGTTCAATGCGAGCCAAGGCATGCTCAATACTGCTCAGCAATGTGCGCAGAAACCACTCCAGCCATTGGGTTATGTCGGTCGTGCTTTTCTGGCTGGCCTCCAATACGCGGTAATACCCGGTCCGGTCGTCGAGGATGCTGGCCGACATGGCGAACAGACGAATGGCCTGCTGATCGCCCTGAGCCAGTGCCAGGTCAGTCAGTGCTCGTGTCAGACGACCATTGCCGTCATCAAAGGGATGCAGCGTCACAAACCAGAAATGTGCAATACCGGCACGTATGAATGGGTCAAGACGCTGGTCATTCTGGCTGGTGGCAAACCAGTCGATAAAATCGTCCAACTGCCGGGAAAGCACCGGGCGGGGTGGCGCTTCAAAATGCACCTTTGGCCGATCAAGTCTTCTGGAAACAACCTGCATGGGATCGTCGCCACGCAGTTGGCCGACCAGAATGCGCCCGGAGACTGAGTTGTCCTCCGCTGAAAACAGCCAGCGATGCCAGTCATACAGACGCTGCAAGTCAAGCGCCTGGGCGTGTCCTCGGGTGGCGTCCAGCATCAGTTCGGCCAACCCCTCACTGCGAGGGCTCAGCTTGCCTTTATCGGCAATTCCCAGGCGACGGGCCAGTGAAGACCTTACAGAGCCCGCATTCAACTGCTCGCCTTCAATGGCAGACGAGGTGATGATGTTCTGTAGCAGCTTATCCAGAACCTCCTGCATTCCGGTATTGCCAGCCACAGCACCGCTCATACCCAGCAACTGCCCTTGAGCCTTGGCACATGCCCGCAGTAACGGTGCGATGCGTTCTTCGTCCCAGCTGAAAAACGGCCAGTCCGGTTGCTGCCAGATCCAGAGATGTTCGGACATCGGATATGCCTGTGCAGTGAGCCGAATAAAGGATTTATTCGGCTCATGAGATGAGCCGATTGTGCAGGCTATTCGGCTCATCTTCCAGCGTCGCTTCTTTGGGTGGGTAAAATATTCGGGTTTGCATCTGTCGAACACCCGTTTAAGGGAACCCATAGAGCTTGCCTGCCACTTAAGTCGGCACAGTCAGGCCCGTCACGGGTAATCTGATGCTATTGATTGATCGCCAAGTGGACTCTATCCCGCATGAAAAAATGTATTGCTCTGCTCCTTACTCTGGTCGTCTGCGAAGGTGCATTGGCAGGAACGGCACGTGATGAACAGAACATCACGTCTTACATCGACAGTCACGGCACCGAACAGATCGCGTTGCTTGAGAAGCTGGTCAACATCAACAGCGGGACAGACAACGTTGAGGGTGTCGTCAAGGTCGGTAACCTGATCAAGCCGGAGCTGGAGGCGTTGGGTTTCGAGACCACCTGGCACGACCTGCCCTCGGCAATGAACCATGCCGGCAGCCTTGTTGCTGTGCATGACGGCAGCAAGTCTGCAAAACGTATTCTGCTGATAGGCCATCTGGATACGGTCTTTCCTCAAACAAGCCGCTTTCAGACGTTCGCTTACCTGGACGGCGGCAAAAAAGCCAAGGGGCCCGGCGTCATTGATGACAAAGGCGGCGTGGTCACGATGCTTTATGCATTACAGGCGCTCAAGCACAGCGGCGCGCTGGAAAAGATGAACATCTCGGTAGTCTTGATAGGCGATGAAGAGCTGGCGGCCAAACCGACCGAGATTTCCAGAGAGTGGCTGATCGCCGAAGCCAAAAGAAGCGACATTGCGCTGGGCTTCGAATTCGCCTTGTCGCCCAATCAACTGATCACCGAGCGAAGAGGGCTGAGTGAATGGTTTTTGACCAGCACCGGTATCGACAAACATTCAGCGACGATCTTTCAGCCTGAGACCGGTTTTGGTGCGATGTACGAGTCGGCCCGAGTGCTTGACGAGATTCGTCAGAAACTGTCGAACGAGCAGGGCCTGACCATCAATCCGGGACTCATTCTGGGCGGCTCAACGGCTGTGGAAGATAGTGCCAGTGGGCAAGGCACGGCTTCTGGAAGAAAGACAACAGTTGCCCGGATCACGTCGGTGCATGGTGATTTGCGCTTCAGCAGTGAAGACCAGAGAGCCTCTGCGGAAACCCGAATGAAGGACATAGCCAGTCACCCGCTGCCGCAGACCAACAGCGACCTGAAAATAAAAGCCATCATGCCGGTCATGGCGGATCGCGAAAGCAATCGCCAACTACTGGCAGCCTACAGTCAGGTCAGCCAGGATCTCGACGGACCTGCTCTGGAGTCGGCGCCCTCAGCAGAACGAGGCGGCGCAGATATTTCCTATGTGAACAAGTATGTGACTGCGAGCCTGGACGGTCTTGGTGCGTGGGGGGCAGGTGCGCACAGTGAAAATGAAACCATCGAGTTGGGCTCCTTGCCCGTGGTGACGAAACGGGCGGCTATTTTCCTGAGCCGCTATGGTAACCAGTGATTTGTCTTGGACAGGCGCAAGCTCTTTCGGGCTCTTTACAGTGACCAAGGGGGAAACTCCATGAAGTTCGACCTGCGCAGATCGTCGGACTCTGGCTGCCGCCTGACACTGACCACGAACCGCGGGCAAAGGGATCAGGCGCTGGCAATTATCCCGGTAAGCTTGTCGAGCTATTCGGCCATTATTTGCTTGTAGCGCTTTTGATATTCAGCATAAGGAAGACTCTGATCTTTAAGCAGATCGAGCTGTTGCTGCTGGTAGGCTTCTTTTGTCAGGGGGGATGTGCCGGCAACTGAGTTCGAACCTTGGGTGCCTTTCAACCCAGCGGCGCCTTTGGGAAATAACTGGTTGGTCATCTCGGTGATCTTTTTCTCTGCATTGATAAACTTGTCGATCACACGTCCACCGCCCCAGCGCGAATCATATTCAGCCTGGCCCACTTGCTGACCAAATTGATAAACGCGAATGTCGGCATAACTCATGTAAATGGCCACGTCCCAACTCCAGGTTCCGATATAGGTTGTCGTCAGAGGGCAGCTGGACGGGCTGCTGCCCGGCGGAATCTGACGTGTATGAAAGCCTTTCTCGGTCAGCAACCTGACGTAGGTCGTATTGAACCCTTCGCGCAGACCCTTAGCAGGAATCATGCAGATTTCCGGTGCCAGGTCCTGAGAAAGCTGAACGGGAGTCACCGTTTGGTTGATGGTGCAGCCCGATGCCAATACTGCGGATGCCACTATGATGGAGATATAAAGGGTGCGCATGGCGACCTCCTTGTCATTAATAAGGCCGGCAAGGTACCACGGCTTTTACTGATTCATTGTCCCGTCCTGGTTAGAGGGCATCTGTCCGTGTTCCCCAGCCAGGTACTTCGCCATCGCCGCGAAGCGTCGCCGGGTTTCAATTTCAAACAACCTGTTGATCAGCGAATCAAACATCCACCCCAGCCAGCGGGGTCTCAAACGCAGATTGAACGTATACGTCAGTTCTGACGTGTTATCGCCGAGGTCTTTGTGGTGCATAGACGCTGCCCATTCCTGAAAGCAACCTTGAGGTTCTATCAGGACGGCAGCAGCAACGTGGTGTGAGGGCTTGTAGTTCACAAAGCGCGTGCGCATGGCAAAGAGGCGTTTCCAGCCACGCCCTTGGTTGGACGAAATGGCCCCCACGTAAGGATGACTGCTGCCGTCTTCGACCACCGCGCTGGATAACAGGCTGTCCCAGCGTGTGCGAATGTCATGGTTGTGGAATGTCTCAAATGCTTGAGTCGCAGAGCAAGGCATGATCAGCCTGATTCGCCTTACGGGCATGGGGGTATGGCCCTTTTTGATTGCGTTTGTAAAGGAGCGCTGAGCGAGATCCGCCGAAGCCTTCGTTTACCCTTTGGTTGGGAAGGTATTCGCGCCAAATCGCTAAGCTGAAAGCCACATTGGCGTGCCGTCCATCAGAAGACCTACTGGTAAAAGTCGCGCTTCGCCGTAAGCTCGTTTCGTTTATTGCGTTTTTCGTTTATTTCGAATAAAAAGACGGTATGTGCGCTGAGCAGCGACCATGATTACGTAATGTACCGTACTGGAGAAAATTATGAGCAGCGCAAACGCCACTCGCACCGTTCTTCCTGGGGAGAAAGAAATCGCTGCGGCGGTTGAATCAAGTCGGCAATTAGCAGCGTTTCTTACAACGAAATGTGACACCCAGCGCATTGAGCTTGTGGACGAAACGCAACAGCGCGAAGTCGTCGAGCTGCCTATGTTTGCACTCCGTTTGCTCGGCGAAATTCTCAGTGAGCTTGCGCTGGGTAACGCCGTCAAGGTGGTCCCCATTCATGCTGAACTCACTACTCAGGAAGCAGCAGACATGCTCAATGTGTCCCGGCCTCATCTGGTGAAGATGCTGGACCAAGGCATGTTGCCGCACACTAAAACCGGCAGGCACCGCCGAGTCAAATTTGCTGATTTGATGAGCTACAAGCAGCAGCGCGACCAGGCAAGTCGCGAAGCCATGGACGAGTTGGCCGCGCAAGCCCAGGAACTAGGGATGGGATATGAATGAGGCATTCGCCGTTTACAGCTTTCTATGACGCCAACGTCCTATACCCGGCACCGCTTCGTGACTTTCTGATGCACTTGGCATTGACTGGCGTGTACCGCGCACGCTGGTCTTCTCAAATTCATGACGAGTGGAAGCGCAACCTTCTGATCAATCGTCCAGAGCTTACCCGTGAGCAACTGGATCGCACGTCTGCGCTGATGGATAAGGCAGTGCCGGACGGTCTGGTACCCTTTGAGGTATGCTTCGCGCTCATGTTTCAAGACTGCGGTCACTTTCAAGCGGTAGGCACATCAAGACGAAATCTAGCTAGAACCTATCCGCATCAATTACTGACGGTTTAGAGAGACGACTGAAAAGAAGTTGCCATTTGCGTCGGCATACAACACTTTCCAGAGATCGGTTGAAGCTATCGTCTGGACTTGCCTGAAGGGCATGTGAGTCGTGCGTTAAGGTATACGTCCGCTAGGCATGACATGATGAATGGCGAAGACATACTGGCGCTGCAACGAGTCTTGGGCCACACTGCTTTGCTATGACACGAGAGTTTGCTGATTTTAGTCTGAGTGAATAGGCATAACTAAAGCTTTTTAACTATGCTGTCTTCAAAAAAGAAAAATTTTAAGGAATTGAAATGCTCATAACAAAGCTGACTTTAAAGAACTGGCGAAATTTTAAGAAGTTAGAGGTTCCTT
The DNA here is from genome assembly GCF_030209255.1 of Pseudomonas sp. CFBP2511. Lineage (NCBI taxonomy): Bacteria > Pseudomonadati > Pseudomonadota > Gammaproteobacteria > Pseudomonadales > Pseudomonadaceae > Pseudomonas > Pseudomonas sp. CFBP2511. The sequence goes on from NZ_JARVSI010000033.1 coordinate 11,632, forward strand.
TTAATACTCGCACTTACATTATAGGTGCGAACGCAACAGGAAAGTCAAACCTGCTTGACGTGTTTAGGTTCTTGCGTGATATCTGTAAACCGGCAGGTGGTGGGCTACAAAAAGCAATCGAGGATAGAGGCGGAATCAAGAAGCTTCGGTGTCTACAGGCTCGAACTGATATCGAAGTTAGAATTGATGTTGAAATTTCTGAAGAGGTTGGGGAGGAACCAGTCTGGACATACTCGTTAGGGTTTAAACCTGAAGGGAAGGGGGCGCAACGTATATTGGTTACTAGAGAAGTGGCGACGTTCAAAGGAAAGAATGTGATCAACCGTCCTACTGCTGCCGATAAGAAAGATGTTGCTCGCTTGACGCAAACGGCCCTTGAGCAAATAAATGCGAACGTTAAATTTAGGGGGGTCGCTGATTTCATGCAAGAAGCAACATATTTGCACCTAGTTCCCCAGCTATTAAAGCACGCAGAAATAAGTGGGAGAACTCTAGAAGGAGACCCCTTTGGTCAAGGGTTAATGCAAAGGATTGCAAAAACGCCACAGAAAACCCGTGAAGCCAAGCTTAGGCGAATTCAAGTTGCATTGGCGAAAGCTGTTCCGCAATTTAGTGAGCTAAAGTTTGAACTTGATAAAGTTACTGGGCAGCCTCATCTCATGGCTTCGTATCAGCATTGGCGCAACCATGGCGCTTGGCAGAGGGAGGATCAATTTTCAGATGGTACGTTGAGGTTGATTGGTTTGTTGTGGATGCTGCAGGAGAGTACAACGTTATTGCTTTTAGAAGAGCCCGAGCTGTCACTAAATGATGCTATTGTTTCTCATATACCATTAATGATTGATCGTATATTAAGGCAGCAGAAGGCCGCTGGTAGGCAGGTTATCATAACAACGCACAGTGAAGCGCTTTTAAAGAACCCGTTGGACAGTAATGCTATCGTACTACTGGAAACCAGTCCGGACGGCACTACCGCTCGTATGGCTTCTGAAGAGGAAAAAATGATGATGGACGCAGGTTTGTCTCCTGCCGATGTAATGCTACCTAAAGCTAGGCCTGCAGAGATTGACCAGCTAGGATTATTTTCATAATGGTTGATTTTTTTGTTATGGGAGAAGACCAGCTCTGTTGTGAATTAGCAATCGCGATCGTTCGTCAGGTTTGTCCTGGATCGAGTATAGCCAATCAGATATGTGCGGGAGGGTTTGGCCCTTTCAAGGATAAAATAACGGCCTTAAACAGTATCGCTACAAGAATGCCAGTGCTAATGCTTGCCGATGGTGATCAGGACAACTGTGTTGTTAAACAGCGAAATTCGTGGATGCCTGCGCGCGCGCACGAAAATTTAATTCTACGGCTGGCGGTTAGGGAAGCTGAAAGCTGGGTTCTAGCTGATCATGAGGGGTTTAGCCAATTTGCAGAGTTGAGTGCTGCGGCTTTGCCGCCATTACCAGATGAAATCAGGGATCCGAAAGAAGCACTGATTGGGCTCATCGGAAGAAGTAAGCGAAGAATTCTTCGCGATGAAATGCTCCCTAATAAACAAGCGCGAGCGAAAACTGGGTTGGGCTACAACCTTCACTTGACAGGTTTTGTCAAGGAGCAGTGGTGCGCTCAAAGAGCCTCGGAGCGGTCACCCAGCCTTGCAAGATCGATTCTTCGGGTCGAGAGATTTTTGTGATGCGTCACTTTTGGTGAACTTTGCATCGTAGAGAAGAGAAGCAGATAGCCTAAACTCAAACAAAAAACCAAAAAAGCCGCGCAATGCGCGGCTTTCAAAGGTGGTGGGCCCACACGGACTCGAACCGTGGACCAAAGGATTATGAGTCCTCTGCTCTAACCAACTGAGCTATGGGCCCTCAGTAGGCCGCGGATTATAACGGCGGTTTCGCGGCTGTGCTATCCGAAACGTCCGAAAGATTCGTAAGAAGGAATCTCTCGCTGAATTCGTCGGGCTGGAGGGGCAGGCTGATGATGTAGCCCTGGATCTGCTCGCAGCCTTCTTCGCTGAGAAATTGCTGCTGTTCGCGGGTCTCGACGCCTTCGGCGATCACGGTCAGTTGCATGCTGCGGCCCAGTGCGATGATGGCGCGGACGATGGCGGCGTCGTGGGTGTCTTCGGGCAGGCCGCGTATGAAGGACTGGTCGATCTTGAGGATGTCCAGTGGCAGGCGCTTGAGGTAGCTCAGCGAGGAATAACCGGTGCCGAAGTCGTCGATCGCCAGTTGCACGCCGAGTTGTTTCAGCTTGTGCAGCACGGCCAGCGCATCCTGTGTCTGGCTCATGATGAAGTTTTCGGTGATTTCCAGTTGCAGGCAATCCGGCACCAGGCCGTTGTCGGTGAGCAACTGTTCAATGCGCTCGACCAGATTGGGCTGGCGCAGTTGGGCGCCGGCCAGGTTGACCGACATTGGCCCGAATGGTGTGCAGGTTTTCCGCCATGCGCCCATTTGGCGGCAGGCCTGTTCCAGCACCCAGTCGCCAATCTGCAGGATCATGCCGTTTTCTTCTGCCAGGGTGATGAAGTGTTCAGGTGGCACTTCGCCGAACGTCGGGTGGCTCCAGCGTATCAGTGCTTCTGCGCCGACCAGCGTGTGGGTCAGAAGGCTGATTTTGGGCTGGTAAGCCAGGCTCAGCTGATTGCGGTCCAGTGCTCTTCTCAGCTCCTGCTCAAGCGCAATGCGCTCACTGGCCTGTTCGGTCAGGTCGCGGGTGTAGCTTTCGACCCGATTGCGGCCCTGAGCCTTGGAGCGGTACATGGCGGCGTCGGCATTTTTGACCAGCGTCGCCACGTCGGTGCCGTCGGTGGGGAATACGCAGCTTCCGATGCTGGGGCTGATGTACAACTCGTGCTCGCCGGCTTCAAACGGCGTACTGAAGCAGGCCAGCAGCTTGTTGGCGATAGCCTTGGCGTCGCTGGGCTGCAGCAGGCCGGGCAGCAGAACGATGAACTCGTCACCGCCGAGTCGCGCCACAGTGTCGATGTCGCGCAGGGTTTCCTTGAGGCGGTGGGCAATACCCTTGAGCAGCAAATCGCCGACCGGATGGCCCAGGCTGTCGTTGATGTGCTTGAAGCGATCCAGGTCAAGAAACAGCACCGCGCCAAGGCTGCCGGACTCTTCGCTGTGCAGCAATGCGGACTGCAAGCGACTCTCGAACAGGGTGCGATTGGGCAGGCCGGTCAGCGGGTCGTGGTGAGCCTGGTAGTCGAGGCGCGCCTGGGCATGTTTGAGGCTGGAGATGTCTGCGAACACCGCGACAAAGTGCGTCAGAAGGTTCTCTTTGTTGCGTACGGCGCTGACGGTCAGCCAGCTCGGATAAAGCTCGCCGTTCTTGCGTCGGTTGCTGATCTCGCCTTGCCAGTGGCCTTCGGCTGTCAGCTGATGCCACATCGAGGCGTAGAATGCGCTGTCATGCTGGCCGGAGGCGAGCAGACGAGGTGTCTGGCCGATGGCCTCGCTCTCGCTGTAGCCGGTAATTTCAGTGAACGCGCGGTTTACGGCGCTTATTCGCTGGTCGGTATCGGTGATAAGCACGCCCTCGGCGGTGCTCTCGAAGACGGTGGCGGCCAGGTGCAGTTTTTCCTGCATCAACTGGCTTTCGGTTATGTCCCGCGAAATCGTCAGCAGGCACGCGTCGCCCGAGATGAGAAGCGGGTGCGAAGACAGTTCGCATACCCGGATACTGCCATTGACATTGCGAAGTCGAGCCCGAAAACCATGCACAACGCCGTGCTGCTTCAACTGCTCGATAAGCCTGGAGCGCTCGCTTAAATCAGCCCATATGCCCAGGTCGAACGTGGAATGTTCAAGGCAGTGCCGTTCGCTGTAACCCGTAATCCGGCAGAACCCTTCGTTGACCTCCAGAAGCATGCCGTCCTGCTGGCGAGTAATGGCGAGCCCGTCAGGCGCGGCATGAAAGGCTTTGGCGAACTTCTCCTCGGAAAGCTGCAGTTGCTGCTGGGCCTGTTTGAGTGCGGTGATGTCACGCACGACCACCAGCACTGCCGGTGTTGAGCCTTGATCGAAAGGTTGCGCAGACATCAGCCCTGAAAAGGTTCGCCCGTTCTTGCGGCGGAAGGGGATCTCGAGATTATGGATGTTGCCTGTTTGTAACTGTTGCAGCACTTTTGGGCCAATGCCCGGCACTGCCCATAGGTCAAGCTCAGTAGGTGTTTTACCAATGACTTCTTCGATGGAAAGCCCTGTGTGCTCAACAAATGCCTGATTGGCATCCATGATGTGCCCATCGATAAGGCTGGCGATGATCATGGCGTCCGGACATTGAGCGAAGACCGAAGCGAATCTGCCTTCTGACAGTCGCAACGCTTCCCGGTCGCTGATATCGATCATTAATCCAGCCATAAGTGGCTCAAGTCCGTGTTTGACCGCTGCTGATGATATGACCTTGGTAACACATGCCGAGCCAAGGTTTGACCCGAGAGCGTGTGTCCGGGGTGATACATAGGTGTAGGTCAATTAGCGGGGGGCCGCAACCAGACCAATGTCTGAAAGTTTGTAACTTGATCTGATTCACGTTTTCGGTGCAGGTCTCGGTTTTGCCGGGCCGAAAACGCAAAACCCCCGGCAGGCCGGGGGTTTTGTTGACTCGCTGGTGCGATTACTCGTCGAGGAACGAGCGCAAGTGCTCGCTTCTTGTCGGGTGACGCAGCTTGCGCAGTGCCTTGGCTTCGATCTGACGAATCCGCTCGCGGGTTACGTCAAACTGTTTACCGACTTCTTCAAGCGTGTGGTCGGTATTCATGTCGATGCCGAAACGCATGCGCAGAACCTTGGCTTCACGGGCGGTAAGGCCCGACAGCACTTCGCGTGTCGCTTCTTTCAGGCTTTCAACAGTGGCGACATCGATTGGCGACTGCATGGTCGAGTCTTCGATGAAGTCACCCAGGTGCGAATCTTCGTCGTCACCGATCGGGGTTTCCATGGAGATCGGCTCTTTGGCGATCTTCAATACCTTGCGGATTTTATCCTCAGGCATTTCCATGCGTTCGCCCAGCTCTTCCGGGGTCGGTTCGCGACCCATTTCCTGCAGCATCTGCCGGGAAATACGGTTGAGCTTGTTGATCGTCTCGATCATGTGCACCGGAATACGAATGGTGCGGGCCTGGTCGGCAATCGAGCGAGTGATCGCCTGACGGATCCACCAGGTCGCATACGTCGAGAACTTGTAGCCACGACGGTATTCGAACTTGTCCACAGCCTTCATCAAGCCGATGTTGCCTTCCTGGATCAGATCGAGGAATTGCAAGCCACGGTTGGTGTACTTCTTGGCGATGGAGATCACCAGACGCAAGTTGGCTTCAACCATCTCTTTCTTCGCGCGGCGGGCCTTGGCCTCACCGATCGACATGCGACGGTTGATGTCTTTGATCTCGGCGATTTTCAGGCCGGTTTCTTCTTCCAGCGCAGACAGCTTCTGCTGGCAACGCTGGATGTCAGGCTGCAGGCGACCAATGGCTTCAGCGTATTTGCCTTTACCTTTGGCGAGCCCATCGGTCCAGCTTTCGTCAACTTCGTGGCCGGGGAACTGGCGCAGGAAGTCGGCGCGCGGCATACGTGCATCACGTACGCACAACTGCATGATGGCGCGTTCCTGAGCACGAAGACGCTCGAGGGCACCACGGACACGCTCTACCAGACCTTCAAACTGTTTTGGAACCAGTTTGATCGGCATGAACAATTCGGCAAGGGCAACCAGTTCGGCGATGGCGTGCTTGTCGTCGCGACCGAACTTCTTCAGCGCCTTGCGGGTGATTTCCATTTGATCGGAAACCGCGCCGAAACGCTGCTGGGCGATGACCGGATCCGGACCGCTTTCGACTTCGTCTTCTTCGTCGCTCGAGTCTGCCGACTCTTCCTCATCATCGTCAGCGCCTTCGGCCTTGACGGCTTTGGGGTCGACGGGCGGAGGGACTTCGGCAGGCGGCGCGATGCCGTCGTCCGGGTCGATATAACCGCTGAGAACGTCGGAGAGACGACCGCCTTCGCTGGTGACACGTGTGTATTCGGAGAGAATATGGTCAACCGTGCCTGGGAAGTGCGCAATTGCGCCCATCACTTCACGGATGCCTTCTTCGATACGTTTGGCGATTTCGATTTCGCCTTCACGGGTCAGAAGTTCAACGGTGCCCATTTCACGCATGTACATACGAACGGGATCGGTGGTACGCCCGATATCGGTCTCGACCGCTGCCAACGCTGCAGCCGCTTCTTCTGCGGCTGCCTCGTCGGTATCGGCGTCGGCCAGCATCAAGGCGTCCGCATCCGGAGCACTCTCGTGTACCGGGATCCCCATGTCGTTGATCATGCGGATGATGTCTTCCACCTGCTCGGGATCTGAAATATCCTCGGGCAGGTGGTCGTTGACCTCTGCGTAAGTCAGATACTTCTGCTCACGACCCAGGGTGATCAACTCTTTGATACGAGACTGCTGTTGCGCTTTTCCGGACATAACACCCTATCCACTGAAGGTCTTGGCGGGCAAAAAACAAGCCGAGGATTATACCCGAGCTATGACCTCACGCGCCAGTTGAGGTCGGGTTTTGTGCGGGAACATTGCGATTTAGCAGTTCCCTTAGCTGAATTTTCTCTTCTGCGCTCAGCTCGGTCTGCCGAGCCTTGCTGATCAGATGGTCCAGGCTGCGCTCGCGTTGGCGGGCGGATAAGCTAGTTATAGTGTCGAAAAACTGTTGTTCAAGGTTGTCGGTCTCAATCAGCCATTCCTTTTCTGCCAGTGCACGCAGCAAGCGGCCCTGTTCAGTTCCGTGCCATCGCGCTATCAACTGTAACGACCGCAGGCTGGGATTCTTTTGCCGGGCTTCGATAAGGGCGACCAGCAGTTGTGCGTTTGATTGGTCTTCTGCAGCGAAATGGCTGGCATTTTCGACCTTTTCGGCCAGTTCCGGGTGGTGCAGCAAGGTTCTCAATGCGGCCTGCATTGGCGGCTCGACGGCGGTCGGTACACGCGGCGTGCGGGGTTCGAACTCCTGACGCTTGCCTTTCTTGCCCCAGGACTTGTTGTTGTCCCATTTTTTCTGATTCGGACCGCCGGCTTTCTTTGGCGTCCATTCCTGCTGCGCCTCGTACCCGCCTTGTGGCTGGTAATCGGCGAAGTCGGGCATGGCGTCGTAATCGACATACGGGTCGTAGCTCGGCGGCGCGTCTGCGGGTGCGCTCTGCACCAGTTGGCTGACGGCCTCGCCGGTGAGCCCGGTAATTTCACTGAGGCGCTGACGCATCAGAATCCGCAGGTTCGCGCCGGGCACTTTGTCGATCAGTGGCGCGGCGAGGGTGGCCATGTGCGCTTTGCCTTCCAGCGAGCGCGGGTCGGATTCTTTGGTCAGTTGCTCGAAAAAATAATCGGCCAGCGGCTGGGCGTGCTGATTGATGCGCGCCTTGAAGGCGTCGGTGCCTTCCGAGCGCACCAGCGTGTCCGGGTCTTCGCCTTCGGGCAGAAACAGGAAGCGGGCCCGCCTTCCGTCCTGCAGGTTTGGCAGCGCGGCCTCCAGCGCTCGCCATGCGGCGTTGCGTCCGGCCTGATCGCCGTCGAAGCAGAACAACACGTTCGGCACGACCCTGAACAAACGTTTCAAGTGTTCTTCGCTGGTGGCCGTGCCCAGCGTGGCCACGGCATTGCGCAAGCCTTGCTGGGCCAGAGCGATGACGTCCATGTAACCTTCAACGACGATGATTTCATCGAGGTTGCGATTGAATTTGCGTGCTTCAAACAGCCCGTACAGCTCCTGACCCTTGTGGAATACCGGCGTTTCCGGCGAGTTCAGGTACTTGGGCTTGTCGTCGCCCAATACGCGACCGCCGAAGGCGATGATGCGCCCGCGCGAGTCACGGATCGGAAACATCACCCGGTCACGGAAGCGGTCGTAGCGCTTGCCGGTTTCAGCGTTTTCGATCAGCAGGCCGGCATCGATCATGACCTTTTGCTGTAACGAGTCGCTGCTCAGGTGCTTGTACAGGTTGTCCCAGCCGGGTGGTGCAAAGCCCAGGCCGAAGTCCCGGGCGATTTCACCTGACAGGCCACGGCCCTTGAGGTAATCCACTGCGGCTTTGCGCGACGGATGGCTTTTCAGTGCCTGGCGGTAAAACTCGGAGGCAGCGTTAAGAAGCGGGTAAAGCGGTGAGTCGGTCGGCTGACGGGGTTTCTGACCCTTGACGCCTTGCTCGCGTGGCACTTCCATGCCGGCGGCTTTGGCAAGGTCCTCGACGGCCTGGGGGAAATCCAGGTTGTCGTGGTCCATGATGAAACCCAGTGCGTTGCCACCTGCGCCGCAGCCAAAGCAGTAATAGAACTGTTTGTCCGGGCTGACGCTGAAAGAGGGTGTCTTTTCTTTGTGGAACGGGCAGCACGCGCTGTAGTTCTTGCCGGCTTTTTTGAGCTGCACGCGCGAGCTGACGACATCGACAATGTCGGTGCGGTTCAGAAGGTCGTCGATAAAGCTCTGGGGGATCAGCCCGGCCATGGCGTTCTCATCATCAAGCGTGTCGCGAAAATATCGAGTGACTCTACGAGCGTTCCGTCAGCCTGTCAGCCGTCTTTTGGTATGACGACAGCAATAAGCGGGCACGTCTTTGCATCCGAAGGTCGGTGCTGAAAGCTGAAAAAAGCGGGTGCATGACTTTTGCGAATCGATCATCAGGCTGTGGGCGTTGACGACATTCATTCGGATAGGGCGAGAGACGCTGCCTTGGCTGAGCTTCTTGCGAAGTCATCAAGGCATACTCGTCTTGTCATCAGCCAATTGCTGCCCGAGTGGGCATGGCTGACGCTACCTGTAAACAGGCTGGACGTGCTTGACTGGTTGTCTGAGTCGCATCTGCGGCCTGGACAGGTCAATCAATCTAGCTAACGCAAAACAGCAAAGCTGTAACTGCCGACAGCCCGGCTGTGTGGCCGGGCAAGGCAGAAGCTTGCGACGAAGGTCTGTAAATTAATACAGACGAACGGCGCGGCGCTGTTCGCGCTGGACTTTCTTGGCGTGGCGTTTGACAGCAGCTGCTGCCTTGCGCTTACGCTCCGAAGTCGGCTTCTCGTAAAATTCGCGGCTACGAACTTCAGCCAGAACACCGGCTTTTTCGCAGGAGCGCTTGAAACGACGCAGAGCTACGTCGAAGGGTTCGTTCTCTTTAACTTTGACGGCTGGCATCCAGAGCTACCTTCATTCATTACCGGGGTCAACGCTCTGTACAAACACTGCACAAAGTACGTCGGTTTTTAAGGGTTGCGGATGTTAACCCCTCATTGAGAGGAATGCAAAGCCTCTGATCGAAAACCGCTGGTCGGCACCTCGGTCGACGACTATTATGCGCGCCTTCAAATCTGCCCCCTACAAGGCGCAACCCCATGCTAGTACTGGGATTAGAAACCTCCTGCGACGAAACCGGCGTCGCGTTGTACGACAGCGAACGCGGTTTGCTGGCGGACGCTTTATTCAGTCAGATCGACCTGCACCGCGCTTATGGCGGTGTGGTGCCGGAGCTGGCTTCGCGTGATCACGTCAAGCGCATGCTGCCCCTGATCCGCCAGACACTGGCCGAGGCCGACTGCGTTGCGACCGACATCGACGCCATCGCCTACACCGCAGGGCCGGGCCTTGTGGGCGCGTTGCTGGTCGGCGCGTCGTGCGCGCAGGCACTGGCGTTTGCCTGGGATATTCCGGCGCTGGGTGTTCACCACATGGAAGGCCATCTGCTGGCCCCGATGCTGGAAGAAAACCCGCCACAGTTTCCGTTCGTCGCTTTGTTGGTGTCCGGTGGGCACACGCAGCTGGTTCGCGTCGATGGCATCGGTCAGTACGAGCTGCTGGGCGAGACGCTGGATGATGCCGCAGGCGAGGCGTTCGACAAGACCGCCAAGATGATGGGCATGCAGTATCCGGGCGGCCCGGAGATCTCGAAAGCGGCCTTGCAGGGCGTGCCGGGACGTTTTGTCTTCCCTCGGCCGATGACCGATCGCCCCGGGTTGGCGTTCAGTTTCAGCGGCTTGAAAACCTCGGCGCTCAACACGTGGCAGCAGTGCCAGAGTGCCGGGGACGACAGTGAGCAAACCCGCTGCGACATCGCTCTGGCCTTCCAGCAGGCGGTAGTGGAGACTTTGACCATCAAGTGCAAGCGCGCGCTCAAGCAGACCGGGCTCAAGAGTCTGGTCATCGCAGGCGGCGTCAGCGCCAACAAGGCGTTGCGGGTGTCGCTGGAAAGCATGCTCGGTGAGTTGCGCGGGCACGTTTACTACGCGCGGCCGGAATTCTGTACTGACAACGGCGCGATGATCGCCTTTGCCGGCTGCCAGCGTCTGCAGGCCGGGCAGAAAGAAGATTTGAGCATCAGCGTGCAGGCGCGCTGGCCCATGGAGCAGTTGTCGGGGCTCTAGTGGTCGGGGTGGTGTGGGCTGTGCTGCGGTTGAGCGGATTTCAGGTTGTGTATCAGAAATGTCGTTCGCGCCCGGCCAGCAGGTCGCGTAGATTGCCGCGATGGCGCCAGACGATGAGCAGGGTTAGCACGCTCATCGGCAACAAGGCGTGCGGTTCCTGCCAGGCCAGTAATGGCAGCGTCAGCGGGGTGGCGATCAGGGCGGCGAGCGAGCTGGTACGGGTCAGGTAGAGGGTCAGCAGCCAGGCCGCTATCGCCAGGGCCGCTGCGGGCGGGTAAAGCCCGAGCAGCACGCCGGCGGCGGTCGCGACACCTTTGCCGCCACGGAAGCGAAAGTACAGCGGAAACAGATGGCCCAGCACTGCGCAGACGCCGATCCAGCCTTGCTGTGATGGATCAAGGCCCCAGGCGCCGGCGAGCACTACCGGAATCAGGCCTTTGCAGAGGTCGCCGAGCAGGGTCAGGACGGCCAGTTTCTTTCCGGCCAGACGCAACATGTTGGTCGCACCGGCATTGCCCGAACCACTGGCGCGCGGGTCCGGGCTGCCGCTCAGGCGACTGAGCAGGATGGCGAAGGACAGCGAGCCGAGCAGGTAGGCGAAAGTCGCCAGTAACCAAAACATGCTAACCATTCCGGGCGAGGATGCCCTGATTCTAACGGCGCATCGCGCCCTTGTCGTGCAGTGGAGAGTAGCGCTTGGACAGAGTTTTCATCGAGGGCCTTGAGGTCGATACGGTTATCGGCGCCTATGACTGGGAGCGTGGCATTCGCCAGTGCCTGCGTCTGGACCTCAGTTTTGCTTGGGACAATCGACCTGCCGCGGCGGGTGATGACCTGAGCAAGGCGCTTGACTATGCCAGCGTTTCCACACGTATTCAGGCGTTTGCCGAGCAGGCGCAGTTTCAGTTGGTGGAGACGTTTGCCGAACGCCTCGCCGAAGTGCTGATGAGCGAATTCAATATTCCCTGGCTGCATCTGAAGCTGACCAAGCCGGGTGCTGTGGCCGCCGCCGCCGGTGTCGGCGTGGAGATCGAGCGCGGATGTCGCTGACGCGGATTTTCCTCGGCCTGGGGAGCAACATCGAGCGCGAACGGCACCTGCATGCGGGGCTTGATGCGCTGGATGGCTTTCTCTCCGACATAAGCTGTTCGCCGGTTTTCGAGAGCCATGCCGTAGGTATCAAGAGCGGGCCGTTCTTTAACCTGGTGGTCTCGGCGCTGACCGACCTGCCGCTGACAGAGCTGGATCGCCGCCTGAAATTCATCGAGGCGGACAATGGCCGCTACGCGCCTGATCGAGTCGGCCTGCCGCTGGACATTGATGTGCTGCTGTATGGCGAACAGGTCGGCAACTTTGATGGGCTGATTTTGCCTAGGGCGGAAATTCTCAAAAATGCCTTCGTTTTGCGGCCATTGGCGCTGATCGCCCCTGAACGTCTGCATCCGGGGGTGGGCATATCGTTCAGTAAATTGTGGGCGGATGCGCAGATTGATCAGCAGCTTTGGCCTGTGGCTTTTGAATGGCGGGGGGTGGGGCTGACACCTGAGGATTTGCTGCGCAGCTGAGATCATCCTCGCCTTTCAGCTTGAGCGCAGAGCTTCCAGGGCTGCGCTACCACGCTGTAGCGCTCGTTATGCGTAAGTCATAGAGCGCCTGGAATAGTGAGATTCCCGGCATCTGCCCGGAGGGCGTGGGAACCGGGCGACGCTTCGCTTGTTCGCGAAGACAGTGTTTCAGTCGGTGCATTTTCGGCGGTTATATCGACCCTTTCGCGAACAAGTTCGCTCCCACGGCCTGCGGCCAGAATCAAAAGCATAATTGGTGCGCGAGCCTGTCAGGCGACGTGCCCCGCCTTGTAGGTTTTCAGTGCCTTCAAGCGCTCGTTCTTCAGCGCGTCACCCAGTTCCTTGCCCTTCAGGCCCTTTTCCAGCAGCGGTTGCACTGACACGGTTCGGGCGGCGTGTGCCGCGCCGCGCAGGTAGTCGGCCTGTGGATAACTGCGTTGCTCGAAGCCATGGCGGCCGCGTGCGTCCATCTCGCAGGCTGCAATAAACTCCTCGAAGCGTTGCGGTCGGCGGTAGACGTCGAAACTGTGCAGCAGCTCCAGCAAGGTCGATGGTTTCAGTTCCAGTGCCCGGTGGCCATGCGTGTGGTATTGGCCCACCAGTAGTGCCAGTTCCTGGCAGTCTCTTGGCACCCGAAAACGCTCGTTGACCGCTTTTATCAGGCGCAGGCCGGTGTGTTCGTGGGCGATGTGCCTGGGCCATTCGGATTCTGGCGTCAGCCCCTTGCCCAGATCATGCAGCAGGCAGGCCCAGCGCACGGTCAGCGGGTGTTTGTGGATGGCAGACTGCTCAAGCACGCTGAGCACATGCACGCCGGTGTCGATTTCCGGGTGGTGTGCAGCCGGCTGCGGCACGCCAAACAGCGCTTCGACCTCGGGCATCAGCTCACTCAGCGCGCCACAGTCATGCAGCACCTGAATGAATATCTGAGGCTGGTCTTCCATCAGAGCACGAGAGATTTCCTTCCAGCTTCGCTCGGCCGTCAGCGCCTTGAGTTCGCCGGATTCGCTGAGCTGGCGCATCAGCTCGAGGGTTTCGGGCGCGACGGTGAAGCCATGGCCGGCATAGCGCGCGGCGAACCGGGCCACACGCAAGACCCTGAGCGGATCTTCGGCGAACGCGGGAGAAACGTGACGCAATACTCGCGCTTCAAGATCCTGCTGGCCATTGTAAGGGTCGGTCAGATTGCCGTCCTTGTCTTCGGCCATGGCATTGATCGTCAGGTCGCGGCGAATCAGGTCCTGCTCCAGTGTGACGTCAGGGCTTGCATGAAACACAAAGCCGCCGTAGCCCACGCCACTCTTGCGTTCTGTGCGCGCCAGCGCGTATTCCTCGTTGGTCAGCGGGTGCAGGAACACCGGGAAGTCTGTGCCGACCGGGCGATAGCCCTTGACCAGCATGTCCTCGGTACTTGCACCGACCACCACCCAATCGATATCAGTGACAGGTTGACCCAGCAGGCGGTCGCGTACAGCGCCACCAACTTTATAAATCTGCATAAAAAACCTCCGTAAGCGCGACAGGATAAACCTTGCGTTGCGCTTACGGAGGCTAAAACTGCATGAACATACTTTCAGGTCTGCCTGCCTCTAGCGCTTAGAGGTGGACGACCGCCATATCAAGCCGGGGATATTCCCCATCGGCATGCTCGCCTTTAGGGGGGACGTGATGGGTCTTGATCAACTGGTCGCCCTGCAGGGTTTCCAGATGAATATCAAAACCCCACAGCCGATGCAGGTGCTTGAGCACCTCGTCTGTCGAATCGCCCAGCGGTTTGCGGTTGTGCTGTTGATGGCGCAGGGTCAGCGAGCGATCTCCGCGGCGGTCAATGCTGTAGATCTGTACGTTGGGTTCCCGATTGCCGAGGTTGTACTGCGCAGCCAGAATTTCCCGAATGGTCCGGTAGCCGTTCTCATCATGGATGGCGGGCACCAGCAGGTCTTCTTTCTGATCGTCGTCCATGATGCTGAACAGTTTGAGATCACGAATGACCTTGGGCGACAGGTACTGGAGGATGAAGCTCTCGTCCTTGAAGCTGCTCATCGCAAACTTGACCGCAGTCAGCCAGTCGGTCCCGGCGATTTCCGGAAACCACTGCCGGTCCTCATCAGTGGGGTGTTCGCACATCCGCCGGATGTCCTGATACATCGCAAAGCCAAGCGTGTAGGGGTTGATGCCGCTGTAATACGGGCTGTCGAAGCCAGGCTGATAGATAACGCTGGTGTGCGACTGCAGAAACTCCATCATGAAGCCGTCGGTGACCAGGCCTTCATCGTACAGGTCGTTCATCAGCGTGTAGTGCCAGAACGTCGCCCAGCCTTCGTTCATCACCTGAGTCTGGCGCTGTGGGTAAAAGTACTGGGCGATCTTGCGTACGATTCGCACCACTTCGCGCTGCCAGGGTTCCAGAAGTGGCGCGTGTTTTTCGATGAAATAGAGGATGTTTTCCTGCGGTTCGGCGGGGAAGCGCGCGTTGTCTTCCTTGCTGCTTTTATCGGCGTTCTTCGGAATCGTGCGCCAAAGATCGTTGATCTGCCGCTGCAGGTGTTCTTCACGATCTTTCTGCCTGCGCCGCTCTTCTTCGGCAGAGATCGGATACGGACGCTTGTAGCGGTCCACGCCGTAGTTCATCAGCGCATGGCAGGAGTCGAGCAAGTCTTCCACGGCATCAATGCCGTGGCGTTCCTCGCACTGCATGATGTACTGCTTGGCGAACACCAGGTAATCGATGATCGAGCTGGCGTCGGTCCAGGTGCGGAACAGGTAGTTGCCCTTGAAGAAGCTGTTGTGCCCATAGCACGCATGGGCGACAACCAGGGCCTGCATGCAGATGGTGTTTTCTTCCATCAGGTAGGCGATGCAAGGGTCCGAGTTGATGACGATCTCGTAGGCCAGACCCATCTGGCCCCGGGAGTAGGATTTTTCGGTGCTGAGGAAGTGCTTGCCGTAGGACCAGTGGTGGTAGCCCAGCGGCATGCCCACCGAGGCATAGGCATCCATCATCTGCTCGGCGGTGATCACTTCGATCTGGTTGGGATACGTATCCAGAGCGTACCGTTCGGCAATTCTGCCGATTTCACGGTCGTAGGCCCGGATCAGTTCAAATGTCCACTCTGAACCCGTGGAGAGGGGTTGGCGCTTCTGCTCTCTGGCGGTCATGACACTAACCTTCGCTGGAAGAGTTCGCGGAATACCGGATAGATATCACCGGCCGAGACCAGCTGCTGCTGGGCGAACGTGTCGGCGAAGTCATCACCGATGCGCTCGTATTCGTACCACAGGGCCTGATGTTCACGCGGCGTGATTTCCACGTACGTGTAGTACTGCACGAAAGGCATGATTTGTTTGGTGAGGATTTCCCGGCAGATAGGCGAGTCGTCATTCCAGTTGTCGCCGTCCGAGGCCTGGGCCGCGTAGATGTTCCAGTCGCTGCTGGGGTAACGCGCAGCCATGATTTCCTGCATCAGTTTCAACGCGCTGGAAACGATGGTGCCGCCGGTTTCCCGTGAATAAAAGAACTCTTCTTCGTCCACTTCGCGGGCACTGGTGTGGTGGCGAATGAACACAACGTCGATCTTGTCGTAGTTACGTTTCAGGAACAGGTACAACAGGATGAAGAAGCGCTTGGCAATGTCCTTGGTTGCTTGGGTCATGGAGCCGGAAACGTCCATCAGACAGAACATCACGGCCTTGGAGCTGGGGTTGGGTTGTTTGACCAGCAGGTTGTACTTGAGGTCGAACGTATCGAGGTAGGGCACCCGACGAATACGTGCTTTGAGTCGGTCGATCTCGACTTCCAGCGCCTGAATGTCACCAAAGTTGTCCGGCTCTTCGCGCTTTATGCGCTCAAGCTCGCTGGTCGCTTCCCTGAGTTTCGCGCGGCTGCTGCCCGACAGGGCAATGCGCCGCGCATGGGCGGAGCGCAAGGTACGGATAATATTGATGCGCGATGGATTGCCTTCGTTACTGATGCCGGCGCGCACGGTTTTGAAGGTGTCCGTACCGGTCAGATTGCGTTTGACCAGATTCGGCAGCTCGAGGTCTTCGAACATGAACTCAAGAAACTCTTCCTGAGTGATCTGAAACGAGAACTCGTCCATGCCCTCGCCGGAATTGCCCGCCTTGCCAGGCCCTTTACCGCCCGCACCGCCTTGAGGACGGGCGATGTGCTCGCCTGTGGTGAATTCCTTGTTGCCAGGATGAACAACGGTCTGCTTGCCGCCGCGACCGTGGTGCAGGACCGGTTCGTCGATGTCGCGTCCGGGAATACTGATCTGTTCGCCGTGCTCCATATCGGTAATGGAGCGTCGGCTGACGGCTTCCTCCACTGCCTTCTTGATGTGGTCACGGTAACGCCGCAGAAACCGCTGCCGGTTTACCGTGCTCTTGTTCTTGCCGTTGAGACGTCGGTCGATCACATAGCTCATAGGCTCCTCCGGGGAGCTTCAAGTTGTAAGCCTCAAGCTGCAAGCGAGGAAACGATCAATCCCGAGCCCGGACCTTGATTGCTTTTCGCCTGCAGCTGATAGCTTGAAGCTTGCAGCTGCTTTACTGCGATTTCCGCACGCGCAGATACCATTCGGAAAGCAGACGTACCTGCTTGTCCGTGTAGCCCCTCTCGACCATTCGTGTGACGAAGTCGTTGTGTTTCTGTTGATCCTCCTTGCTGGCCTTGGCGTTGAAGCTGATGACCGGCAGCAGGTCCTCGGTGTTGGAGAACATTTTCTTCTCGATCACCACCCGCAGCTTCTCGTAGCTGAGCCAGGTCGGGTTCTTGCCATTGTTGTTGGCGCGGGCGCGCAGCACGAAGTTGACGATTTCGTTGCGGAAATCTTTCGGGTTGCTGATGCCGGCCGGTTTTTCGATCTTCTCCAGTTCCTCGTTCAAGGCGACGCGATTGAGAATCTCGCCGGTTTCAGGGTCGCGGTATTCCTGGTCCTGAATCCAGAAGTCTGCATACAGCACGTAACGGTCGAAGATGTTCTGGCCGTATTCGCTGTAGGACTCCAGGTACGCGGTCTGGATTTCCTTGCCAATGAACTCGATGTAGCGAGGTGCCAGGTATTCCTTGATGAAGCGCAGATAGCGTTCGCGCGTTTCGGCAGGGAATTGCTCCTGTTCGATCTGCTGTTCCAGCACATAGAGCAAGTGCACCGGGTTGGCAGCGATTTCGTGCGGGTCGAAGTTGAAAACCTTGGACAGAATCTTGAACGCAAAGCGGGTGGACAGACCGTTCATGCCTTCGTCGACGCCTGCGCTGTCGCGGTATTCCTGAATCGACTTGGCCTTTGGATCGGTATCCTTCAGGTTCTCGCCGTCGTACACGCGCATCTTGGAATAGATGTTGGAGTTGTCCGGCTCTTTGAGGCGCGACAGCGTGGTGAACTGCGCGAGCATTTTCAGGGTGTCGGGGGCGCAATGCGCCTTGGCCAGCGAGCTGTTGAACAACAGCTTGTCGTAAATTTTGATCTCGTCACTGACGCGCAGGCAGTAAGGCACCTTGACGATGTAGATACGGTCGATGAAGGCTTCGTTGTTCTTGTTGTTGCGGAA
Organism: Pseudomonas sp. CFBP2511; assembly: GCF_030209255.1. Taxonomy (NCBI): domain Bacteria; kingdom Pseudomonadati; phylum Pseudomonadota; class Gammaproteobacteria; order Pseudomonadales; family Pseudomonadaceae; genus Pseudomonas; species Pseudomonas sp. CFBP2511. The sequence continues at coordinate 29,154 of NZ_JARVSI010000033.1, forward strand.
GCTGTGCCATTCCGATTCGTTGGAGTGGGCGAGCAGAATACCGGTGAACGGAATCGCGCCCAGCCCCTCGGTACTGTTGTAGTTACCTTCCTGCGTGGCGGTCAGTAGCGGGTGAAGAACCTTGATCGGCGCCTTGAACATCTCGACAAATTCCATCAGGCCCTGGTTGGCCCGGCACAGTGCGCCAGAGTAGCTGTAGGCATCGGCGTCGTTCTGTGGGAATTCTTCCAGCTTGCGGATATCGACCTTGCCGACCAGCGCGGAAATATCCTGGTTGTTCTCATCACCTGGCTCGGTCTTGGCCACGGCAATCTGGTTGAGCACTGAGGGGTAAAGCTTAACGACCTTGAACTGGCTGATGTCGCCCCCGAACTCAGCCAGACGCTTGGTTGCCCAGGGCGACATGATGGTGCTCAGGTAGCGCCGCGGGATCCCGAAGTCTTCTTCCAGAATCGCACCGTCTTCACTGGCGTTGAACAGGCCCAGGGGCGACTCGAAAACGGGTGAGCCCTTGATGGCGTAGAACGGTACTTTTTCGATCAGTTGTTTGAGTTTTTCCGCCAGAGACGATTTACCGCCACCTACCGGGCCGAGCAGATAAAGGATTTGTTTTTTCTCTTCCAGGCCTTGGGCGGCATGGCGGAAATACGAAACGATCTGGTCGATGCATTCTTCCATCCCGTGGAAATCAGCAAAGGCTGGATAGCGGCGTATGACCTTGTTGGAGAAAATTCGCGACAACCGTGAATTGGCGGAAGTGTCCACCAGCTCGGGTTCACCAATGGCCAGCAGCAGACGTTCTGCGGCAGAGGCGTAGGCGCTGCGATCCTGTTTGCAGAGCTCAAGATACTCCTGTAGCGAAAGCTCTTCCTGGCGTGTGCTTTCAAAGCGGTCTTTGAAGTGGCTGAATATACTCATGACGTCACCTCGCTCGATACGTAGAGCCGGCGGCGGATCTCAGTCGATGCTGGCAACAACCGATTGCCCGGCTGCTGTTTACCCCCCAGAACACCTTAAAAGTAACTACCGATGACCCACGCGCCGGTGTACCGGCTCTCCCCTGAATACGGATGGCCTGGTCTTAGGATAGTTCGGATTCGGAAAGATAAAGAAGGGTTGCGCGAGAAGAGGGGCCGACCGTTCGTCAGATCGCGCGCGAGCCCGCGTAGAACGCGGGATCAGCGGTCATAAAAATATTTTCTATCAGCCTTGCACGGTTTCTTCCGGAAAAGTGCTGCGCCACCGTTCAAAACCACCGTCCACGCTGTAGACGTCCGAGAAACCCTGGCCCACCAGGTAAGCGGCAGCGCTCTGGCTGGAGTTGCCGTGGTAACAAACCACTACCAGCGGCTTGTCCAGGTCGGCGTTGGCGATGAAGTCGGCAATCGAGTGATTGTCCAGGTGCTGAGAGTCAGGAATGTGATTGCTCTGAAACGCCTGGGCATCACGAACATCGACCAGCACGGCACCCTGAGCGCGCAATGCCTGAGCCTGTTCAGGCGGAATACGTTTGAATTCGGTCATTGCTTGGGCTCCTGAGCCGGGGTTTGCTGAATATGGGCGTTACCGGGCTGCGCACTGGCGATGATCCCGGTGGCGGCATTGCCGACAGCATCGCAATTGCACTGATGACGTTCAAGCGTATCGACGTTTAACAGCGTCATGGCGCCGCCCCAGACGCACCCGCTGTCCAGCGCAAAGACCCCCGGCTCGTCGCAACGGCCTTCAAGTGCCGCCCAGTGGCCGAAGATGATTTTCACATCGCGCGCCTTGCGATTCTGGTGGCTGAACCAAGGGGCGTAACCGGGTATTGCGGTGCCGACGCCTTCCTTGCTCTTGAGGTCTAGTTTGCCATCGCTGGTGCAGAAGCGCATACGCGTGAAATAGTTGGTGATGACCCGCAGTCGTGTGACGCCTTGCAGGTCGTTGTTCCATTTGGCAGGCTCATTGCCATACATACCGTCGAGGAAGGCGCCATACAGTTGGTCGTCCTGAAGTGCGTGTTCGACTTCAGCAGCCTGTTTCAGGGCTTTCTTCACTGACCACTGTGGCGCGATGCCCGCATGAACCATGGCGATGTTGCGCTCGGCATCGTAATGCATGAGCTTTTGCTGGCGCACCCAGCGCAACAACTCGTCACGATCGGGCGCTTCAAGAATTTCGCGCAGCGTGTCGCCTTTCTTGAGGAGTTCGTTCTTGCGCGCGACGGCCAGCAGGTGCAGGTCATGGTTGCCGAGCACGCACACCAGAGACTCGCGGATGCTGTACAAGTAACGAAGTGTTTGCAGCGACTGCGGACCACGGTTGACCAGATCGCCTACCAGCCAGAGTCGATCCTGAACCGGGTCGAAGCGGACGTGTTCAAGCAGGCATTGCAGAGGTTCGAGGCAACCTTGCAGGTCGCCGACGGCGTACACCGCCATCAGTGCAGTGAGCCCGGAACGGCGAGACGGAAGGGTTCTATCACCGCATCGAAGCGTTTGCCGTCTTCAGCCAGCATCTGGTAGCTGCCCTGCATATTGCCCACCTGAGTGGTCATTACCGTACCGCTGCTGTAAGTATGGCTTTGCCCGACCTTGATCAACGGTTGTTGACCCACCACCCCTTCGCCACGCACTTCTTCGACATGACCGTCGCCATCGGTGATGATCCAGTGCCGTGACAGCAGCTTGGCAGGCAACTCGCCGTTATTGTGCACGGTGATGGTGTAGGCGAAAGCGAAGCGGTTCTGCTCGGGTTGCGATTGTTCTGCGAGGAAGCGCGTGACGACGCTGACGTCGACCTTGTAACGAGAATCGGACATGCAGTAGGCCTTGGAATCCGTAGCAAAAAAAGGGCGTGTGCGGCAGGTAGATCAGTCTAGGACAAGTAAACGGAAAAAGACGACTGATCGCGCCGTTTACTTGCCCAGGGGGCTCACTCGGTCACAACTTTTTCGCTGAGCGTGTCTGCCAGACGAACGAATGCGGCCAGATCGAGCTGCTCGGGACGCAGGCTGCCGTCTACCCCGGACGCTGTGATTTCGTCGCTGCTTAGCAGCAGCTTGAGCGTATTGCGCAGGGTCTTGCGGCGCTGATTGAACGCTTCACGTACCACTCGCTCAAGCACGCGATGGTCCTTGGCAGGGTGCGGCAGCGTTTCGTAAGGCACAAGTCGCACGATGGCCGAGTCCACTTTCGGTGGCGGATTGAACGCTCCCGGTCCGACGTTGAACAGGTGTTCCACGCGGCAGTGGTACTGAACCATGATTGACAGACGGCCCCAGTCGCCACCACCAGGCCCTGCGGCCATGCGCTCGACGACTTCTTTCTGCAGCATGAAGTGCATGTCGCGAATCAGGCTGGCGTTCTGCAGCAGATGGAAAATCAGTGGAGTAGAGATGTTATACGGCAGGTTGCCGACGACACGCAGGCTGCGGGGCTCGGCACCCAGGGTGTTGAAGTCGAATTTCAGTGCATCACCCTGATGCAGGTTGAAGTTCGGCTGGCTGGCGAACTGGCTGTTGAGGATCGGAATAAGGTCCTTGTCCAGCTCCACTACGTCCAGCTGCGCGCCGCTGTTGAGCAGCCCTTCGGTCAATGCGCCCTGGCCCGGTCCGATTTCCAGCAGGCGGTCTTCAGGCTTGGCCCGGATGGCGCGCAGGATCTTGTCGATAACGCCTGCATCGTGCAGGAAGTTCTGCCCGAAACGCTTGCGCGCCCGGTGTTGGAATTGCTCGGTCATGAATGGGTCTCGGCCATCTGGTAGGCGGTTTGCAGTGCGACGCGCAGGCTGCCGGTGTCAATGTTCGCGCTGCCGGCCAGATCCAGCGCCGTGCCGTGATCGACAGAGGTGCGGATGATCGGCAGGCCGAGCGTCACATTGACTGCTGCGCCGAAACCTTTGTATTTCAGCACGGGCAAGCCCTGATCGTGGTACATCGCCAGCACTGCGTCGCAGTGCTCCAGATATTTGGGGGTAAACAGAGTGTCCGCAGGCAGCGGGCCGCGTAAATCCAGCCCTTCGCTGCGCAGACGCTCCAGAGTCGGTTCGATGATGTCGATTTCCTCTCGGCCCAGATGCCCGCTTTCGCCGGCATGAGGGTTCAGGCCGCAGACCAGAATGCGTGGGTGCGCAATGCCGAACTTGTTCACAAGGTCGGCGTGCAGAATGCGTGTCACGCGCTCCAGTCGATCCGCCGTGATGGCGTCGGCCACTTCGCGCAACGGCAGGTGAGTGGTCACCAGCGCCACGCGCAGGTCGCCAGTGGCCAGCATCATCACCACCTGTTCGGTGTGAGTCAGCTCGGCGAGGAATTCGGTGTGCCCGGAAAAGGCGATGCCGCCGTCATTGATGACACCCTTGTGCACCGGCGCGGTAATCATGCCGCTGAACAGCCCGTCCAGGCAGCCTTGCCCGGCGCGCGTCAGGGTCTGTAGAACGAAGGCGGCATTGGCCTTGTTCAGCACGCCGGTTTCTACCGGAGCAGCCAGGGGGGTGTGCCAGACGTACAGGCTGCCGGCAGGCGCGGGCTGATCGGGAAGAGTCTCGGGCGTGACGTCAAGCAGACTGACCGCCACACCCAGTTGCGCGGCCCGCTGGGTAAGCAGGTCGCGGCTGGTGATGGCGATCAGGGGGTAGGGCTGAGGCTGCGTGGCGAGCAGCAGGCAAAGGTCAGGACCAATGCCGGCCGGCTCGCCGGGTGTCAGTGCGAAACGCTTTGGTTTCACTGTGCAGCCTGGGTCGCGCCAGGGAGTTTGATTTCAACGTAGGCTTCGTCACGGATCTGACGCAGCCAGGTTTGCAGTTCTTCGTCGTACTTGCGGTTACGCAGTACGCTCAACGCCTGCTGGTCGCGGGCCTGACCGGTTGCGTCGGTGGCACGACGGCCAAGGACTTCCAGAACATGCCAGCCGTAGGCGGTCTTGAACGGTTTGGACAGTTCACCCTGCGGTGTGCTGCTCATGACGTCGCGGAACTCCGGGACCAGCGAATTGGGATCTACCCAGTTCAGATCGCCACCGTTAAGCGCAGAACCAGGATCTTCCGAGAAGCTTTTGGCCAGCGTGGCGAAGTCTTCGCCATTCTCGATACGCTCGTAGATTTTCTGCGCCAGAAGTTTGGTGGCTTCTTCGCTGCGGATTTCACTTGGTTTGATCAGGATATGACGCACATGCACTTCATCACGCATCTGTGCCTGGCCCTGACCGCCACGTTTTTCCAGCAGCTTGAGGATAATGAAACCACCGGGGGTGCGCGCCGGAGGCGTCACGTCACCAATTGGCATCGAGCTGAGCATGTCACCGAATGGCGGCGGCAGTTGAGCCGCTTTACGCCAGCCCATGTCGCCACCTTCCAGTGCGTTTTCGCTGGAAGACGTGGTGGCGGCGATCTTGGCGAAGTCCGCACCTTTCTTCAGCTGGTCATAAATGCTCTTGGCCTTGACGGCTGCGGCCTGAATTGCATCCGAAGAAGCGCTGTCAGGCGTGGCGATCAGGATGTTGGCCAGGTGAAACTCTTCAGACAACTGAGCCTTGCCCTGATCGGAGGCGAGGAAGTTCTTCACTTCCTGCTCGGACACCTGGATACGTTCGGCCACCCGGCGCTGACGCACCCGGCTGATGATCATTTCCCGGCGAACCTGCTCGCGAGCGTCTTCATAAGACAAGCCGTCATGAGCCAGCGCGGCGCGGAACTGCTCCACGCTCATGTTGTTACGCTGGGCAATGGTGCCGATCGCCTGGTTCAGCTCGTCATCGGAAACACGAATGCCGGACCGTTCGCCCATCTGCAGCTGCAGGTTTTCCAGAATCAGACGATCCAGAACCTGCGGTTGCAGATCGGCTGCAGGAGGCACGCCAGAGCCACGTTTGGCGATGGTTTGCTGAACTTCACGAACACGCTGGTCCATCTGGCTTTTCATGATCACGTCGTTGTCGACGATGGCCACGACACTGTCCAGAGGTTGAACCGCTGCATGCACTGCGCCGCTCAGGAGTAACGCGCCCAGCATCAGCGGGCGCAGACAATCAGAAAGCTTGGTCTTCACGTTCACGATAACCTTGGATGCCTTTGTCGAGGAAGCTGACTACTTTGGCGCCAGTAACACCGCCAAGCCCCTTCAACACGATTTGTAGGAATATGCCGCGGTCGCCTTTCTCGTTCTGAGGCGCTGCCTGGCTGAATTCGTCGTAGTCGATCCAGTAACGGTTGACCAGGCGCATTTTCCAGCAGCAGTTGTCGTACTCGAACCCGCCGAAAGCTTCGATGGTGCGTTCACGGTTGTAGTCATACTGCCAGCGGCTGATCAGGCTCCACTGCGGCACGATTGGCCAGATGACCGAGAAATCGTGCTGCTGAATCTTGTAGTAGTCCTTCACGTAGTTGGGATCGCCCGGACGACCGTAGTCACCACCACCCACAATCCAGCGACCTGTACTTTCGTCGTAACGAATCTGGTCATTGCGATAGCGATAGCCGAAGTTGACGATCTTGTTGGGTTCGGCTTCAGGCTGATAATGGAACATTGCGCTGCCCGAACGGGTGCTCTTGCTGTCCGGATCCCAGTTGAAATCGGAGTTGAAGCGCCAGTCGCGGTTGAAGCGGTACTCGTATTCCAGTGCGTACGGCGAAACGTTTGCCTTGGCATCGTCGCGATCTGCGAATGAAACGCCCGGCAGCTGTACTTTACGGTCGGAGAAGTATATGGCCTGACCTATGGCGAAGCGTTGGCGTTCAAAGCCGTTGTCTTCGATCCAGCGGTTGGTGATGCCCAGCGACAGCTTGTTCTCGTCACCGATACGGTCAGAGCCGGTGAAACGGTTGTCGCGGAACAGCGACGAGTAGCTGAACGTGCTCTCGCTGGTATCGAATGCCGGAATGTCCGTCTGATCTTTCTCTGGCACATAGAGATAGAACAGGCGAGGTTCTAGCGTCTGGCGATAATCCTTGCCGAACCAGTTGGTGTTGCGGTCGAAGTACAGACCGCTGTCCACGCTGAAAATCGGCACGCTGCGGTTTACGCTGCTGTCGAATGTCCCGCCCGAAGCCGCCAGTTGACTTTTGCCTGTACCGTCCAGGCTCAGGTCGTACTGGGTATAGACATACTTGACCTTGGGTGTCAGGAAGCCATAGGACCAGTTCATCGGCAGGCTGACGGACGGTGCAAGGTTCAGACGATCGCCGTTGGCACGGTCCAGCCCGCTGATGTTGTTGTCCAGGCGACTTTCAAAGTTGCCGTTTTCATCAACAAATGTGCCGGTGCGCAAATCACGATCAAAGCGAACAGCTTCGGTCTGATAATCGAACTTCAAGCCTTCCGGGTTGTACGGCAAGGTGCCATTCAAGGTCAGCTGTGGCAGACGGTTGTAAGGCGTAACGTTCGCAACAGTCGCCAGCTTGTAAGCCTGAGCGTTGAACACTGCCGAGTAGCTGTCGCCGCGGTAGGTCAAAGAGCCCTGCTGGTTGAGGAAGTCAGTTCTTTTGACGCCGATCTGATCGGTTTCCAGGTCCTGGAAGTAATACGGATCGCTGATGTCGGTGTAATCAACCTGGGTCAGCCAGCGTGTATCCAGGCCGCCCTTGTGGTGCCAGTTGATCATCCAGCGGGTCTTGTCGTAATCGGACTGCAGCTTGCGGTCGTCATTCTCGTCGTTCAGGTACGCGCCGCCGAACTGACCTTCGCTGCCTTTGGTCAGATAGCGGAACTCGCCTTCCATCAGCAAGCCACGATCAGCCATGTAGCGCGGGTACAACGTGGCGTCGTAGTTCGGCGCCAGGTTGAAGTAGTACGGGGTGACGAGCGTGAAACCGTTATCGCCGCCTGCCGCAATGGTCGGCGGCAGGAAGCCGGACTGGCGACGGTCGTCGATCGGGAAGTAGATATACGGCGTGTAAAGGACCGGAATGTCCTTGACCCGCAGGGTAACGTTGGTCGCTGTGCCGAAACCGGTGGCCGGGTTCAGCGTGATGTTGTTGCCTTTGAGCGTCCAGGCGTTGCTGTTCGGTTCGCACGTGGTGTACGTGCCGTCCTTGAGCCGGATGATCGCGTTTTCTGCACGTTTGGCGTACAGGGCGTTACCGCGAATGTTCGACTTGTGCAGGACGTACTCGGCGTTGTCGACACGGGCTTCACCGGTGTCGAGTTGCAGTTCGGCCTTGTCACCGACGATCAGCGCACCGTTGTCGCGCAGACGGACATCGCCGTTCAGCTCGCCACGGTTCTCGGCCTGATGCAGTGCGGCCTCCTGGGCCTGCACCTGCATGCTGCCTTGGCGCAGTACCACATCGCCAGCCAGCGTCGCGACCTGCGCTTCCTGCTCGTAACGCGAAGCCTTGGCTCCCACGAACATTGGCGCGTCTTTCATCGGCGTCTTGTCGTCCATGCCAGGACGAATCGGCTCGACGTAAGCACCCGAGCAATACGGGCCAGTCTCGGCCAGTTGCGCTGCGGTGAGCTTTTCGCGAGGAACCCAATCGAGGTGGCTGTAGTCAGCACTACGCGACTTCAAGCCTTTGCCCTTGGCTTCGGTAACCAGTTGCGGACCCGCAACCTGCTCACCCGAAGAGGTGCTTTCGGACGTCACCGTACCGTTGGAACTGACCGACGCTGTGCTGTGCACGGGGCGTGGAGGCAGCTCTACAGCAGCGGCAGTGGATTTCGGCGCACAGTTCCAGGCACCCGAAGCAGAGACTGAGCAGTCATACTGTTCCGCGGCGACCACGAACTGAGTGGCCAGAGGTTGCATCGCCAGCAGACTGCCGGTTACGAGCAACGGAAATTTTTTACGAAACGCGGGGGATTTCAATGCCATCTTATTAGTCCGGGCTTCCTGCGCGCCATCTGCCCGCGGGGGGGCCGCACGCCTCTCGATGGGCTGAAAAAGATTCCGGATAATAAAGCATGACCCGCTTGACGGCTAGCGCCGTCGGAGACCCTTGTAATGTCAGATCAAGATATACGCCTGCAATCGCTGAAAGTTTGGCTCGATGAGCAGTTGCCAGCGCTGTTTGCGGCGCAAAATTGGGGCGCTGTGCCCCCGGCCACGTTGACTGCGGCCAGCAGTGACGCAAGTTTTCGTCGTTATTTTCGCTGGGAGGGTGGGGCCCGAACTTTTATTGTCATGGACGCCCCTCCACCGCAGGAAAACTGCAAACCGTTTGTGGATATCGCTCATTTATTGGAAAAGTCGGGCATTAATGTTCCAAAAATTTATGCCGAAGACCTGACGCAAGGCTTTTTGCTGCTCAACGATCTGGGCCGTCAGACCTATCTGGATGTGATTGACGCAGACAACGCCGATGGGTTGTTTGCCGAAGCGATCGAGGCGCTGCTGGCTTTCCAGCAATTGCCGATGGACGCGCCGCTGCCCAGCTATGACGAAGCCTTGCTGCGCCGTGAGCTGGAGCTGTTCCCTGAGTGGTACGTGAAGCGCCATCTGGGTGTCGAGATGGACGAGGCGCAACTGGCCGACTGGCAGCAGGTCAGCCAGTTGCTGATCAACAGCGCCCTGGCACAACCCAAAGTGCTGGTGCACCGCGACTACATGCCCCGCAACCTGATGATCAGCGAACCCAACCCCGGCGTTCTGGATTTTCAGGACGCTGTGTACGGGCCGGTCACCTACGACGTGACGTGCCTGTTCAAGGACGCATTTTTGAGCTGGCCGCAAGAGCGCGTCAGCGACTGGCTCAGGACTTACTGGGATCAGGCGCGTACGCTGGGTATCCCGGTGCAGGAAGATTTTTCAGCTTTCGAGCGCGCCAGTGACCTGATGGGCGTACAGCGTCATCTGAAGGTGATCGGGATTTTCGCGCGGATCTGTCATCGCGACGGCAAGCCCCGCTATCTGGCAGATGTCCCGCGCTTTTTTGCCTACATAGAAGCGGTGTTGTCGAAGCGCCCGGAGCTGGCCCAATTCGGTCAATTGCTGACCAGTTTGCAGCAGCCGGCAGAAACAGCTGTCTGAGGGGCTGGCCGTTGTGAAAAGCGGACGCTTTTAAAGACTGCCAGGTTGAATGAGAGATTGATTGTTTGAAGAGGACTGCATGAAAGCGATGATTCTCGCCGCCGGCAAAGGCGAGCGAATGCGCCCGTTGACCCTGCATACACCCAAGCCGCTGGTGCGTGCGGGCGGCATTCCGTTGATCGAGTACCACCTGAACGCCTTACGTGCAGCAGGGTTTCACCAATTGGTGATCAACCATGCGTGGCTGGGCCAGCAGATCGAGGATTACCTGGGGGACGGTCAGCGTTTCGACCTGAGCATCCGCTATTCCGCCGAAGGTCAGCCGCTGGAAACCGGCGGCGGTATCCAGCGGGCGTTGCCACTGCTGGGCACCGAGCCTTTTGTGGTGGTCAACGGTGACGTCTGGACCGATTACGATTTCGGCGCATTGCGCATGCCGCTTGCCGGCCTGGCGCATCTGGTGCTGATCGACAACCCCGCACACCACCCCACCGGCGATTTTTCGCTGGTCGACGGCCAGGTGCGCGATGACGATTCGGCTGGCCTGCGCCTGACCTACAGCGGCATCGCCATCCTGCATCCGCAACTGTTTGCCGACTGCGAGCCTGGTGCCTTCAAGCTTGCGCCGTTGTTGCGCGAGGCCATGCATCAAGGGCTGGTAACGGGTGAGCACTTCAAAGGGCGCTGGGTCGATGTCGGCACCCATGAACGCCTGGCAGAAGTCGAGCAGTCGCTTGCGGAGACGCGCTGAATGCTCTGGCCCGGCACACTGATTGGCGCTGGCGTAGGTTATGCGATCGCCAGTATTCCGGGCGCCATGCTCGGGGCGCTACTGGGGCAGGCGCTGGATCGGCGGCTCAAGCTGCAGAGCTGGGCGCACCTGCGCGAACGTCTCGGCGGGCGGGCAGCGATACCTGAGGACGAGCTGTTGTTCGTGCTGCTGGGTCGTCTGGCCAAGAGTGACGGGCGGGTTGTGGCCAGTCATATCCAGCAGGCACGTGCCGAGATGCGCCGCATCAATCTGAAAGAAGCCGACCAGTTGCGCGCTATCAATGCGTTCAAGCGTGGCCGTGATGGCGCCGACGGCCTGCGTAGTTACCTGCGTGGCTTGCAGGGGCAGTCGGACATTGCCGAGGATATGTTACGTGCCTGCTGGCGCATGGCCTGGGCGGATGGCAAGGCTTCGCGGGTCAAGCGCGAACTGATCGGGGTGTGGGGCATGTGGCTGGGCTGGTCGCAACAGCAGGTTGAAGCGCTGGCGGCCGATCATGACCCCATGAAGCGTGCGCCCCTCAGCAGCGGCGATGACTACAAGGGGGCGATGGCCTTGCTGGGGATAAAACCGGACACCGACCCGTTAAGCATCAAGCGCGCTTATCGGCGGCTGCTCAGTCGGCATCACCCGGACAAGATTGCAGGCTCGGGTGCCAACGCGCAGCAAGTGCGGGTGGCGACCGAGAAAACCAGCGAGTTGCACAATGCCTATCGGGTGGTGAAGGCGCGCCGCGGCTTTGCATGACTGACTGCGCGCCGGCCCACATGCCGGCGCTTATTTTTCCTCTTTAGCCTCTACCCAGCCACGAATGCGGCGAAACATCTGTTCCTGTTCAGTTTCTTCATTGCCTACGATGTTGATCAGCCCGACCTGCGTGAAACCTGGCCCTTTGGCGCGCTTGCTGGCCTGCAAACGTGCTTTGGCTGCCTGGTCCTCCGGGTTCTTGTAAATGAAGTCGGCAGTCTTGATTTTCAGGCCGGGCACCATCGCCAGCAGTGACGGCGCCGCATCGACGGGCTCACGGGCAGCGACCATGACCAGTTTCTGCACGGCAGGCGAGGGGCGTTCATTGAGGAACCTGGCCGCCCAATACGCGCCGCTGCTATGGCCGAGCAACACAATGTTGCGCGCCTTGTTCTGTTGCGCAAAGCTGATCGCACTTTCAATTCGCGCAAAAATCAGCTCGGCCTGGGCCTTGTTGCGCTCTTCGTCGGCGGCTGCCTTTGCGGTTGCAACTGCCGCCAGAGCCTCAGCTTCAGCAGCAGGGTCTGGCGCTTTTGCGGCGGCGTCCTTTGGCGTTTCTTCACGTTTGGCTGCGTTCGCATCGCCCGCAGCGGCATCGGGTTCGCGGGGCAGCAGTGTGTTGTCCTGCGCATCCGGCAGGGTGATGCTCAGGCTGGACCAGCCGACATCAGGAAACTTGCGGCGCAGCGGGCCAACGGTGTCTGGCCAGTCCGGAGACTCGGCGTCGCCCGGCAGGATGATGACCGCGCCTTGCGGCGCGTCAGTGTTTGCCGGCTTCCAGAGCGCGAGAAAACTTTCGTCTCCGGCCTGCAGTTGCTGCTGATCCTCGCGAGGCAACTGACGTTCCAGCGCTATGGCGTCTTCCTGTGAGCGGCTGAGCAGCGGTGCCCGTTCGACAGGTGCCTGGGCAGCGGCATCCTTGGCCGGCGCCGGGTCGGCTGCCAGCGCGGGCAGGGCGCTAGGGAGCATCAATGACAGAAACAGTGCGGGAAACGTTGCGCGAAAGGTGTAGGACATCGGATATTCCAAGCCGGAAACTGTACCGGCAGCCTAATGGGTTGATCGGTTTTTGTCAGTCCTGAGCCTGAATGGCACATGGCTGCCATGCAAACACACGAGAGCGACACAGTGATCATTCGTCTTCTGCGCACCGGTTTTATCGGCTGCATGGCTTTGCTCTTGATGGTTCACATGGCGAATACACAGGCCGATGAGCCGCAATCGCCCGCGCTTGCGCAACTGAGCCCGGCACAGCGTGGCTGGCTCGATCAGCATGGGCCGTTGCGGGTTGGTCTGGTGCTGCGTGCGCCTTACGCCCAGTTCGATCAGCGTTTGCAGCAACTGTCCGGCGCTAACGTCGACCTTATGAACGCGCTGGCGGCAACGCTGCCTGTCGAGTTGCTGTGGCGAAACTTTGTCGATCAGGCCTCACTGGAAAAAGCTCTGAGCAACGGAGAAATCGACGTCGCCCCCGGCTTGATGCAGACCCCGGCGGGTTTGCGTCTGTGGTTGTTTTCCGATCCGTATCTGCGCGTATCGCAACTGTTGATCGGTGAACGTGACGGCAGCACCGCCGTGGACCTGGAAAAACTCGACAGCCTTTCCAGGGTCGCGGTGCGTATGCCAAGCGCTACTGCCGATTACCTGCGCAGCAATTTTCCGCACCTGAACCTGCAAGGGGTGCCGCTGGAGCGTCAGGCGCTGCAATTGCTGCTCAGCCAGCAGGCACGCTATGCCGTGGTGGATGAAGCACAACTCAGTCGCTTGCTGCGTGAGCCGGAGTTTGCCGGGCTGGCGGTGGTCGGCGATACCGGCCTGCCACAACTGTTGCGTGTGGCGTCACGCCGCGACGCGCCAGAGCTGGCGGCGATCGTCAGCGAAGCCTTGCGGGCGGTTCCTGCCAAGGAGCTGGAGCAACTGCATGCGCGCTGGATGCCGCTGACCCCGTCGCACTTCAGTGAATCGACGAAGCTCTGGAAAAACCTGTGCATTTTACTGTTGGTGATGCTGCTGGCCTGTTTCGCCATCGTGATCTGGCAGCGCCGTCAGCAGCAGGCGCTGGAGCAGGAACTGCTGGCCGGGCGTGAACATCTGGCCCGTCGCGTTGCAAGCGAAGAGGCGCTGCGACTGGCACAATTCTCCATTGATCAGAGCACCGTCGGTATTCTCTGGGTCAATTGGGACAGTCGCGTGCGCTATGCCAACCGGGCGGCTGAGTCCATGCTGGGCTATGCGCCGGGGCAAGTGGTCGAGCGTCCGCTGATCGACTTCGAGCCCGACCTGCACATGGACCGCTGGCTTAATCTGTGGAAGAACGCACGCTCCAGTGAGGACAGTGCGCAGGTGTTCGAAACCCACTGCCTGCGCGCCGATGGCAGTCTTCTGCCTGCCGATGTCTCGCTGAGCTTCCTGCGTTTTCGTGACGCGGAATACCTGGTGGTGTTTCTCAGTGATGTCAGCGAACGACGCCGCGCTCACGATCAGTTGCGTGAACTGTCGGCGCACCTGGAAAGCGTGCGTGAAGAAGAGAAGGCGCGTATTGCCAGGGAAGTTCATGACGAGCTGGGTCAGATGCTGACCGTCTTGAAGCTGGAAACATCCATGTGCGAGCTGGCGTATGCCGATCTTGACCCAGGCTTGAGCGAACGTCTGGACAGCATGAAGCGCCTTATTTCTCAATTGTTTCAACTGGTGCGAGACGTCGCCACTGCATTGCGGCCACCGATTCTCGACGCTGGCATCGCTTCCGCTATCGAGTGGCAGGCGCGCCGTTTCGAGGCGCGTACGCAGATTCCTTGTCTGGTGCAGGTGCCGGACAACCTCCCGGCGCTTAGTGATGCCAGGGCCACGGGCATGTTCCGGATTCTTCAGGAGGCGCTGACCAACGTCATGCGCCACGCTCAGGCGCACACGGTGGAGATCAGCCTGACGCTGCAAGACGGCATGATGTGCATGACCGTCGCCGATGACGGCCAGGGTTTTGTCGTCGAGTCGGGCAGGGCGGTTTCATTCGGTCTGGTCGGGATGCGCGAGCGGGTGTTGATGCTGGGCGGCAGACTGGAACTGGACAGCGAGGCCGGTGAAGGCACAACCTTGCGCGCCTACATTCCGTTGGACCCCACCGCACAGGAGCGAAGCCAGTGATTCGTGTTTTGGTAGCCGAAGACCACACCATCGTGCGTGAAGGGATCAAGCAGTTGATTGGTCTGGCCAGAGACCTGCAAGTGGTCGGTGAGGCCAGCAACGGCGAGCAGTTGCTCGAGACCCTGCGCCATGTGGCCTGCGAAGTGGTGTTGCTGGATATTTCCATGCCCGGCGTGAATGGCCTTGAGGCGATTCCGCGGATTCGCGCACTGACCCATCCGCCTGCGATTCTGGTGTTGTCGATGCACAACGAGGCGCAGATGGCTGCACGCGCCTTGAAAGTCGGTGCAGCCGGCTACGCGACCAAGGACAGCGACCCGGCGCTGCTGCTGACGGCGATTCGTCGGGTTGCGGCGGGCGGGCGTTACATCGACCCGGACCTGGCCGACCGCATGGTCTTTGAAGTAGGTCTCACCGATAGCCGGCCGTTGCACTCATTGCTGTCTGAGCGCGAGTTCTCGGTGTTCGAGCGCCTGGCGCAGGGCGCCAACGTCAATGATATTGCCCAGCAACTGGCCCTGAGCAGCAAGACCATCAGCACCCACAAAGCGCGGCTGATGCAGAAAATGAAACTCAACTCACTGGCCGATCTCGTCAAATACGCGATGGAGCACAAACTGCTCTGAGTCTGAAAACGACACACTGCTCACCACTATCGTGCGGCGCTTCGCGTCGGCATGCTGTTCTGGACGCTCCGCGTCTTCTTTGTGTGACGCAGAGCGTCACGCACTGCATTCCCACGCTGGAGCGTGCGGAACGATAACCTCAACCACGACCACTATCGTGCGGCGCTCCGCGTCGGCATGCTGTTCTGGACGCTGCGCGTCTTCTTTTGTGACGCAGAGCGTC
>NZ_JARVSI010000030.1:0-34958 GCF_030209255.1 Pseudomonas sp. CFBP2511
ATTTGAACACCCCCATTAGGTCGGATTGGTGTCCAACTTCTTGGGGGCAGTCCACGGAGCGTGGGAACGATGGTCAGCACCGCGTGCCTGACTCTTCAGGACTTATTGGCACGCGCATCACTCAGCCAGAGATGGCTTTTCCCACAGATTGATCCCGCCTTCCACCGCAAAGCTGTCGATCTCGGCCAGTTCTTCGCTGCTGAACGCCAGGTTCTGCAGAGCGCCAACGTTTTCGATGATCTGCTCCGGACGGCTCGCGCCGATCAACGCTGAGGTTACGCGCGGGTCTCGCAGGGTCCAGGCCAGGGCCATTTGTGCCAGGCTTTGACCGCGACGCTGGGCAATTTCATTGAGGGCGCGCACGTGGGCGATGTTCTGCTCGGACAAGTGCGAAGCCTGCAGCGAGCCACCGCCCGGACGATTGACCCGTGCGTCCTTGGGCACGCCGTTCAAATACTTGTCCGATAGCAACCCCTGAGCCAACGCGGTGAAGGCAATCACGCCAGCACCCAGTTCTTCGGTCGCATCAAGCAGGTCTTTCTCAACCCAGCGGTTGAGCAGGTTGTAAGCCGGCTGGTGAATCAGCAACGGCACTTTCCACTCTTTGAGCAGCGCGGCTATTTCACGGGTCTTGGCCCCGGAATACGACGAGATGCCGATGTAAAGCGCTTTGCCCTGCTGCACCGCAGTGGCCAGCGCGCTGGCGGTTTCTTCCAGCGGAGTGTCCGGGTCGAAGCGGTGCGAGTAGAAAATATCGACGTAATCCAGCCCCATGCGTTGCAGGCTCTGATCAAGGCTGGCCAGCACGTATTTGCGCGAGCCACCGCCCTGCCCGTAAGGCCCCGGCCACATGTCCCAGCCTGCCTTGCTGGAGATGATCAGCTCGTCGCGGTAGTGCTTGAAGTCTTCACGCAGCAAACGACCAAAGTTGATCTCGGCGCTGCCGTAGGGCGGGCCATAGTTGTTAGCCAGGTCGAAATGGTTGATACCCAGATCGAACGCGGTGCGCAGCATGGCGCGCTGAGTGTCGATCGGCGTGCTGTCACCAAAGTTGTGCCACAAGCCCAACGACAGTGCCGGAAGCACCAGCCCGCTGCGGCCGGTACGGCGATACGGCATGTCTTTGTAACGATTTTCGGCAGCGATATAGGTCATTGAATCCTCTCTTGTCTGCGGGATATTCGAGGCGTGTCGCGGTGCGCTCGCGAGCTTGAAGCGTCTGCTCGCCGCGCAGGAATCATGGCTTTTGCCAGACAGCCTGCTGAATGTCGACCCGCTTGGGTATCAAGTGGTTGTCGTAAAACAGATCGGCGGTCGCTTGCTGCGCACGCACGATTTCAGGCGTGATCGGCAAGCTGGGTGATGCAGGTCGATGGTCAAGATACTGAGTGATGACCGCTTCGGACAAGCCCATGCTGCGCGCCAGGATCTGGATGCTCTCTGCGCGTTGCGTGCGAGTCAGTTCATCGGCCATCGTCAGTTCGTCGAGGATCTGCTGGACGAACGCGCCGTTTTTCTCGGCGAATTCCCGGCGTGCGGTGTAGAACGGCCCCGACAGCCCGAGCCCTTCGCCGTTGGCCAACAGGCGGCTGTGGCCTTCGTTCAGGGCGATGGAGTAGTACGGGTCCCAGATCGCCCAGGCATCGACGCTACCGTTTTCAAACGCGGCACGGGCATCGGCCGGGGTCAGGTAGATCGGCTGAATATCCTTGAACGCCAGCCCTGCCTTGTTCAGCACACGCAGCACCACGTTGTGCGCGCTGGAGCCTTTCTGGAGCGCGACTTTGCGGCCTTTCAGCTCTGCCACGCTGTGCAGCGGGCTTTCGTTGCGCACCAGCAGGGTTTCCGCCTGCGGCTTGGCGGGCTCCGCGCCGATGTAGACCAGGTCTGCACCTGCCACCTGAGCGAAGATCGGTGGAATGTCGCCGGTCGAAGCGATGTCCAGGCTGCCGATATTCAACGCCTCAAGCATCTGCGGCCCGGCCGGAAACTCGATCCATTTGATTTTTGTGGCAGCAAAGCGCTTCTCCAGCAGGCCGTGCTCCTTGGCCAGCACCAGAGTGATCGAGCCTTTCTGGTAGCCGATGCGCAAGGCGTCAGGCTCGTCGGCAGAGGCGGTATTGAGCAAGCCGCTGAAAGCCAGAATGGCGGCGATGAAAGTGAATGATTTCATGGTTAATCCTTTAATTCAGTGGTCTATGCCCAGTCTCTGTGCTGTAAAAAATCCGCCCCCACAACGCCCTGCGGGCAGAAGCCTGAGCGCGCCGTTTTCTGAGTCCTCCAGGGCTTGCATGCGGGAAATATCAAAATCCATAAGCAGGCCGCTGCAAGCCCAGGTTTTCGCGCAACGTGGTGCCTTCATATTCAGTACGAAACAACCCGCGCCGCTGCAACTCCGGCACCAGCAACTGTGCGACGTCTTCCAGACCGCCCGGCAGATGCGGCACCAGCACATTGAAGCCGTCCGCCGCGCCTTGTTCGAACCAGATTTGCAGCTCATCGGCGATCTGCGCAGGCGTACCGATCAGGCTGTAGTGCCCTCGCCCACCGGCAATCCGCCGCCCCAGTTGCGCCAGGGTCAGGTTTTCCTGGTCGGCCAGCTCAGTCAGCAACTTTTGCCGACTGCGCTGGCCGCTGTCGGTCAGTGGCAGTTCCGGCAACGGGCCGTCCAGCGGGTAGCCGGACAGGTCGAAGTTACCCAGCATGCGGCCCAGCAGAGCAACACCCACCTGCGGTTCGACCAGGTCCTGAAACGACTCGAACTTCTGTTTCGCCAGCGCTTCGGTTTCTGCCACGACGATGAACACGCCGGGCATGACTTTCAGCGAATCTGCGTCTCGCCCGTAAGTGCTCAAGCGTTCCTTGATGTCGGCATAAAACGCCTGGGCACTGGCCAGCGAGGTCTGCGCGGTGAACACTACCTCTGCCGTCTGCGCCGCAAGGTCGCGGCCGACTTCCGAGGAACCGGCCTGCACCACCACCGGCTGACCCTGCGGCGAACGCGCCACGTTCAGCGGGCCTTTGACGCTGAAATGCTCGCCCACGTGATCCAGCACATGCACGTTGGCCGGGTCGTAATACTGGCCGCTGGCCTTGTCACGGGTGAAGGCGTCGTCTGTCCAGCTGTCCCACAGGCCGGTCACTACCTGATGAAACTCACGCGCTCGGCTGTAACGCTCGGCGTGGCCGACATGCTCGGCGCGACCGAAATTCTGCGCCTCGGCGGCGGCGTCCGACGTCACCAGATTCCAGCCCGCCCGACCGCCCGACAGGTGATCCAGCGAGGCGAACTTGCGGGCCACGTGATACGGCTCGTTGTAGGTGGTGGTTGCCGTCGCGATCAGGCCGATGTGATCGGTCACCGCGCTCAGCGCCGAGAGCAGCGTCAGTGGCTCGAAATGATCCGAGCGGGCCATGCGACTGGCGATGTCACCGGTCGCCGCGGCCACACTGTCGGCCACAAACAACGTATCGAATTTCGCCGCTTCCGCGACCTGGGCCAAATGCCGGTAGTGCTTGAAATCCAGCCCAGCATCCGCAGGCACATCCGGGTGGCGCCAGGCTGCAACGTGGTGCCCGGTGGCCATCAGGAAAGCGCCCAGTTTCATCTGTCGAGCAGTCGTGCTCATGCCTCACTCCTTACTGTGTTGCTGCGGGCAGCGACTCAAAAATCCTTGCGCAGCTGCACGCCGAAATAACGTTCGTCATCACGCGGCACGGATCGGTAAACGTAGTTGCCGCCGGTTGCCAGCATCGGCGAATAAGACTTGTCTGCCAGGTTCTTGCCAAGCAGTGCCACGCGCCAGCCGCTGTTGTAATCGGCCAGTGCCACGCTGGCGTTCCAGATGCCGTACGCACCCTGCCTGGTGTCCGGGTTCTGGCTGATGTCGTACTGCACTTCGCTCTGCCAGCTGTAATCGGTGCCCAGTTCGATGTCCAGGCCGTTGTCCAGCGGGATGGTGTAATCGGCGCGCACGTAGCTTTTCCAGTCCGGGCTGTAAGGCAGGGTTTTGCCATCGACGTTGCACGACGCCGCCGCACCGGCCGGGCAGGCGAAGGTGTCAATGCGCGCCTTGGTGTAGGACAGCGCACCGGAGAGTTTCAGGTTCCCAGTGGCCTGCAAGGCGTAATCCAGCTCGACGCCTTCGGTGCTGACACTGCCTGCGTTGATCAGGCGCGTCACGACCTGCCCGGCCACGCTGTCGAAGAAGTTCGCCTGATAGTTGTCGTAATCGCTGTGGAACACCGCCAGGTTGGTGGTCAGGCGATTGTTCCAGGTGGTGGCTTTGACGCCCACTTCCCAGGTGTTCGAGGTTTCCGGCTTGAGGGCTTCGGTGTCACGCGGCTGCATGTTGAAGAACACGTTGTAGGCCGGGCCCTTGTAGCCGCGCGAGTAGGTGATGTAGGTCATAACGCTGTCGCTCAGGTCATATTGCAGACCCAGCCGCCCGGACTTGCCGTCCTCGTCCACCGACCCGGAACTGCTGGTCGCAGGCTGAATGCCGCTGACTGTGGTCGCCGATGTCGAAACGCGGCGATGGTCGTATTCCAGATCGTCGTGGGTCCAGCGCGCGCCCGCAATCGCGCGCAAATCCGGCGTGAAATTGAAGGTGGTTTCGCCAAACACCGAATAGCTGTCGGTGGTGGTGCTGTAATCGGCGATGCCACGGTTTTGCGTGGTCGGGGTGAGCAGCGTGCGCTGATAGGTTTCGTCACTCTTGCCGTGCATGTAGAACAGCCCGCCGACGTACTCGACAAACTGGCCCTTTGGCGACGCCAGACGCAGCTCCTGAGAATACTGGTTGAACTCCAGATCGCCCTTGTCTTCGGTGCCGGGGAAGGCAGCAGTGACGGTGCCAAGACGGTCGCCATCCTGATACTGGGTGTTGTCCCAGCCGCGCCAGGCGGTGATGGAGGTCAGGGTGTAATCGCCCAGTTGCCAGTCAAGCTGACCGGACAAGCCTTTGTTGACGTCTTCGACGTGGCTGCGGTAATCGCTGAGCACGTTGCGGTTGTCGCTGTCGGCGCGCACCGGTGACAGCGCACTGGCGAACGCCGGGGTCAGCGCCTTGCTGACCACGCCGTTGGGCGCGTCATCATGGGACTGCATGTAGTCTGCTGCGAGGGTAAACGTGATGTCGTCGTTGGGCGTGAACTCCAGCTTGCCGCGCGCGCCCTTGCGGTTGTAACCGTTGACTTCCTGACCGTTGAGCTTGTTGTCGACGTTGCCGTCGTAGCTGCCGAACAGCGTGGTGATCGAGCCCTTGAGGGTCTGCGGTATAAGACTGCCACCGATGCCGAAACGGGTGCGGCTTTCATTGCCGCTGTAATACGACTGATCGATATAACCGTGGGTCTCTTCGGTTGGTGCCTTGGTGGTGACGTTGAGCACACCGGCCGACGCATTCTTGCCGAACAGCGTGCCTTGCGGGCCGCGCAGCACTTCGATGCGTTCAAGGTCGAGCATGTCCAGCGTGGCCTGACCCGGACGCGCATACACCACGCCATCAATCACGGTCGCCACGGTCGGTTCGACGCCCGGCGAAGTGGAAATGGTGCCGACACCGCGAATGAACAGCGAGGTGTCCTTGTTGGAGGCACCGGTGCGGAAGTTCAGCGACGGCACTTGCTGCACGATACTGGCCACGCCGTTGCGGTTGTCCCGCTCCAGTTGTTCGCCCTGAATCACCGAGACTGCGACCGGGACTTTTTGCAGCGACTCTTCACGGCGCGTGGCCGTCACGGTGACCGACTCCAGTGCTACGGTCTCAGGGTTTTGCGCGGCCTCGGTCGCGGCCATTGCCGGCACCCACGGCAAAGCCGTCAGCCCCACCAACAACCAGCCATAGCGACGCCCCCGCGCCACATGAGCCTGGTCGATGGCTTGCGCCAGAAGTGTGTGTTTGACGCCATCCCCGTGTGTTGTGTGCATCTGCGTGCCTGCCTGAAATATGCCCTGATCCGACAGTGCGATGCGCACTGGCGCCTGTTCGTGCTGGCTAAACCGGGTCCGGGCATTCGCGGTGGCGAGTAGCAGACAAACCATCGTTGTTAGCGCTAACATCGCCAGTATCAGGAATTGGCAGATAGATCGTCCAATACTGAAAAACTAGTTTTATATTCCTTTTAATTTTATGCGAAGTGATTCGAGCATGGCTGACGAAAAACCTGCGACACGCAAACGCCGAGGCGCCGGCCGGGTGACGATCACCGCCGTGGCACGCCAGGCGGGGGTGTCGGCCATCACCGTGTCGCGCTATTTCAATCAGCCGGAGCAAGTCTCGCCCGAACTGCGCGAACGCATCGCGGCGGTGGTCAATACGCTGGGCTATGTGCCCAACCTGGTGGCAGGCGGCCTGGCGTCGGCGCGCAGCAAGGTGGTGGCGATGGTGATCCCCAACATCTCCGGGCCGATCTTCGCCAACACCATTCAGGGCTTCAGCGACACCTTGAGCCAGCATGGTTTCCAGTTGTTGCTGGCCTCCAGCTACTTTTCCGCCGAGCAGGAAGAAAGCGCCGTGCGGGCGTTTCTGGGCTGGTCTCCGGCGGCCTTGGTGCTGACCAGTCGCTTCCACAGCCCGGCGACTGAGAAGATGATCGAGCAGACCGACGTCCCGGTGATTGAAACCTGGGACCATCAGCCTGACCGCAGCCCGATCCAGATTGGTTTTTCCCACTACGACGTGGGCGTTAGCGCAGCCCGCTATCTGCATGCCAAAGGCTATCGCCGCATTGCGTTCGTACAGAACAGCGTTGCGGGCGACTTCAGCGCACTGGAGCGGCGCGACGGTTATGCCGCGACGCTGGAAGGGCTTGGCCTGAGGCCGTGGGTATTTGTCCCGGACGCCGGGCGAGCGCCTTTCGAGGCAGGCAAGCAGGCCATGGAAATGCTGATGAGCCAAGCGCCGCGCCCCGACGCCATCTTCTTCGCCAACGACAACCTGGCAGCCGGCGCCCTGCTCGCCAGCCAGCGCGCAGGCCTGCACATCCCGCAGGACTGCGCCGTCATGGGCTTTGGCGACTACGCCTTCGCAGAAATGATGCTGCCCAGCCTTACTACAATCAAACCACCTGCACTGGAGATCGGCGTAATGGCCGCAACCCGCGTGCTGGAGAGCCTTGAGGTGCTGCCGGTGGAGGGGGCACTGCAGCGGCTGAATTTGCTCGATTGCAGGTTGGTGGAGCGGGAAAGTACGTGAGCATGCAGACAAGCTCTCGTTCCCACGAGCCCTCAACTATCGTGCGACGCTCCGCGTCATATGCCGTTCTGGACGCTCCGTGTCCGATCTGGAATAGAGCTATTCAGAGCGCAAACGGCAACGCTATGTGTGGCGTTTGACGCTCTGCCAGGCGCTGTTCGAACTCGGCAGGGTCGTGAATCAGCACGTCCTGCCCGGCGAAGGTCTCGGCGGCGATCAGGCGGGACAGCCAGAAACGCACGCAGGCTATGCGCAACATTGTTGCCCACAGCTTTGATTCGGCAGCGGTGAACGGACGCAAGCCGGCATAGGCACCCAACAGCGCGCGGGCGCGGACGGCGTCGAGCTGGCCGTTTTCGCGGGAGCACCAGTCGTTGAGGGCAATCGCCAGGTCGTAGAGCATCGGACCGGAACAGGCGTTGTAGAAATCGATCAGCCCGGTCAGGTGTGTGCCCTCGAACAGCACGTTGTCACGAAACAGGTCGGCATGCAGATTGGCGCGCGGCAATGCCATGATCTGCGGCTTGAGGTCTTCGATCTCCTGAAGACTTTTTTCAAGCAGGGCGCGCTGAGTCTCGCCCAGATGCGACAGAAAATTGCGTCCCTCGCTGAGCATCCAGTCAAGACCACGGTCAGTCTTGCGCTCAAGCACCTGCTCGCGGGTGGCCAGGTGCAGGTTGGCCAACAGTTCGCCAATCTGCACGCAATGCTGGGTGTTGGGCTCGCTGATGTGCTTGCCCGGCAGCCGCGGCTGCAAGAGCGCAGGCTTGCCCGCCAGCTCGCGCAGGGCCTGACCGTCGGTGGTGCGCAGCGCGTAGGGCACCGGCAGGTTGGCGTCGTGCAGCACATCAAGCAGTTCTATGAAGAACGGCATCTCCTGCACCGGGCCACGCTCGACCAGCGTCAGGACAAACTCACCCTGCTCCAGGCTGATGAAGTAATTGGTGTTTTCACTACCGGCGGCAATGCCCTGATAGTCAAGCAGGCGGCCGAGCCCGTAAGGGGCGAGAAATGTTTCCAGCTCGGGCCGAGCCAGTGGGGTAAAAACAGACATGTCAGAACTGCCAACGATTAGGGTGAATGTAAGGTGCTACCAGCTGAATATTTCCCACTGCGGGATCAGCATGTCCGGTTGGTCCGAACGGATGAAGTTAGGGCTTGTACCATCGGCGCGCACCAGAAAATAGGGCTTGCCGTGTTTCGGAGTGATTTTCACGGCGTACAGGAAACCATTCTGGCGGTATTCCTGAATCGTTTTGTCGCCATCGGTGCGAATGGTCACGTCCGGTGCCGCCGACGGCGGGTCCTCTGCCGAAACTGCGAGCAAAGGGCAAAGTGCCAACAGGCCGGTCAATATCAGTCGATTTACCTTGCGCATGATAACCTTGTCCCTTTGTCGTCAATGGTCTGCGCATTCTAGCGCCGACCCCGCCGAAAAGGTTGATTCTGCTCATGACCCAAGCGCCGCTCGTCCTGGTGGACGGTTCTTCTTACCTCTACCGCGCCTTCCACGCCCTGCCACCCCTGACCACGTCCAAAGGGTTGCCGACCGGCGCCGTCAAGGGCGTGCTCAACATGCTCAAAAGCCTGCGCCGTCAATACCCGGACAGCCCGCTCGCGGTCGTCTTCGATGCAAAGGGCGGGACGTTCAGGGACGCGCTGTACACCGACTACAAGGCCAACCGGCCGAGTATGCCGGATGACCTGCGCGTGCAGGTCGATCTGCTGCACGCTTGCGTGAAAGGCATGGGCTATCCGTTTTTGTGCGTTGAAGGCGTCGAAGCGGATGATGTGATCGGCACCCTGGCGCGCAGCAGCGCGGCGGCTGATCGCCCGGTGGTCATTTCCACCGGCGACAAGGACATGGCGCAACTGGTCGATGGCCATATCACGCTGGTCAACACCATGACCGGCAGCGTGCTGGACGTGGCGGGCGTAAAAGAAAAATTCGGCGTCGGCCCGGAGCACATCATCGACTACCTCGCTTTGATGGGCGACAAGGTCGATAACATCCCCGGCGTGCCCGGCGTTGGCGAAAAAACCGCTGTCGGCCTGCTGGTGGGCGTGGGTGGCGGGATCAAGGAGCTTTACGACAACCTGGAAATGGTCGCGACCCTGCCGATCCGCGGCGCCAAGACCCTGGCCGCCAAGCTTGAAGAACACCGCGCGATGGCCTTCCTCTCTTACGAGTTGGCGACCATCAAGATAGACGTGCCGCTGGACATCGAGCTGGAGCAGTTGCATTGCAGCGAGCCAGACCGCGACAAGCTGATGGAACTGTACGCCGAGCTGGAATTCAAGAGCTGGATCGAAGACCTGCAACGCGATGCCAAACGCGCAGGCCAGGAGCTGGTCGTCGAAGAGCCGACCGTGGCAGCCAAGGAAGCAACGTACGAGGTCATTCTTGAGCAAGGGCAGTTTGACGCCTGGCTGAAAAAGCTTCAGGCGGCACCGCTTTTCGCCTTCGTTACCCAGAGCAACGGCACCGACGCCCAGCGTGCGCAACTGGTGGGCCTGTCTTTCGCCATCCAGACCCACGAAGCCGCCTACATCCCGCTGACCCACTCCTATATGGGCGTGCCGCAGCAACTGGATCGCGACACCGTCCTCAAGACGCTCAAGCCGCTGCTGGAAGACCCGAACAAGATCAAGGTCGGTCAGCACGCCAAATTTGCCATCAACCTGCTCGCCAACTGCGCGATCGGCGGCGATCAGGCGCAGGGCATCGAGCTGCAGGGTGTGCGCTTTGACACCATTCTTGAATCCTACGTGCTGGACTCCACCGCCACTCGCCACGACCGCGACAGCCTGGTGGCCAAGTACCTGACGCATACGCCGATCAACTTCCAGGACATCGCCGGCAAGGGTGCCAAGCAGCTGACCTTCGACCAGATCGCCATCGAGCAGGCCGGTAACTACGCCGCCGAAGAGGCCGACCTGACCCTGCGCCTGCATGAAGTCTTCGAAGCCCGCCTGGCCGCGATTCCGACCTTGCAGCCGGTGCTCAACGAGATCGAGATGCCATTGGTGCCGGTTCTGGCCCGCATCGAACGTCAGGGCGCGCTGGTCGATGCCAACCTGCTGGGCATCCAGAGCGTTGAGCTGGGCGACAAGATGACCGCACTGGAGCGCGAGGCGTTCGCCATTGCCGGTGAAGAATTCAACCTCGGTTCGCCCAAGCAGCTTGGCGTGATTCTCTACGAAAAACTCGGCATGCCTATCCTGAGCAAGACAGCCACCGGCCAGCCATCGACAGCCGAGGCGGTGCTTGCCGAGCTCGCCGAACAGGACTTCCCGCTGCCCAAGGTGCTGATGCAGTACCGCTCGATGAGCAAGCTCAAGAGCACCTATACCGACCGCCTGCCCGAGCAGATCAACCCGCGCACCGGGCGTATTCACACCTCCTATCATCAGGCGGTAGCCGTGACCGGGCGTTTGTCTTCCAGCGACCCGAATCTGCAGAACATCCCTATTCGTACCGCCGAAGGCCGCCGCATCCGTCAGGCGTTCGTGGCGCCCAAGGGTTACAAGCTGCTGGCGGCAGACTATTCGCAGATTGAACTGCGGATCATGGCGCACCTGGCCAAGGACGAAGGCTTGCTGCATGCGTTCCGCAACGACCTGGACGTCCACCGCGCGACAGCGTCGGAAGTTTTCGGCGTCGAACTGGAGAACGTCACCACCGACATGCGCCGCAGCGCCAAAGCGATCAACTTCGGCCTGATCTACGGCATGAGCGCATTTGGCCTGGCCAAACAGATCGGCGTGGACCGCAAGCAGTCGCAGGCGTATGTCGATCGCTATTTTGCCCGCTACCCCGGCGTGCTGGACTATATGGAGCGCACGCGCACCCAGGCCGCCGAGCAGGGCTTCGTCGAGACTATTTTCGGCCGTCGCCTGTACCTGCCGGACATCAACGCCAAGAACCCTTCACTGCGCAACGGCGCGCAACGCATGGCGATCAACGCGCCGATGCAGGGCACGGCGGCGGACATCATCAAAAAAGCAATGGTGGCGGTGAATGGCTGGCTGGACGAATCCGGCCTGGATGCACGGGTCATCCTGCAGGTGCACGATGAACTGGTACTGGAAGTGCGCGAAGACCTGGTCGATCAGATCAGCGAGCAGATCCGTCCACACATGAGCGGCGCGGCAGAACTGGCAGTGCCGCTGCTGGTGGAAGTCGGGGTCGGCAACAACTGGGACGAGGCACATTAACGCTGAAAAACGACGAATTCGTGGGGGGATTCGTCAAACATTGTAGGAAATGTGAACTTTTCTTAATTGCTGGAACTTAACCGTTTGGACAGGAGTCAGAGGTTCCGATTGATTGAAAAATCCATCGTGCTCTTAAGTTGTGTTAAGTGTTGGCAGTTATTCCGGACCCCACCCTAAGGTCCGGACCTTAAGCCCCGGTACTTCCCCTCCCCATGTGAAGTCCGGGGTCTTTTTTTGCCTGCGATTTACTCCGCAGGCGCTTTGTCTTCCAGTTCCATCCAGCCGGCCAGCACTGTGTAGGCCTCTTCCAGCCCCATGCGTTTGGGCGCCGAAAACAACTGGATGCTCACTGCGTCACCCCAGCCTTTGCGAATCTCGGCCTGAACCTTGAGCAGCGTGTTCTTGGCAGCGCCGTAGGTCAGCTTGTCAGCTTTGGTCAGCAGGATGTGCATTGGCATGTGGCTGGCAATCGCCCAATCGAGCATCAGCAGGTCGAAGTCGGTCATTGGATGACGGATGTCCATCATCAGGATCAGCCCTTTCAGGCTTTCGCGGCTGCCCAGATAAGCTTCCAGGTGGCGCTGCCAATGCAGTTTCAGCGGGATTGGCACTTTGGCGTAGCCGTAGCCGGGCAAGTCGACCAGACGACGATCTTCATCAAGGCCGAAAAAGTTCAGCAACTGGGTGCGCCCAGGAGTCTTGGAGGTGCGCGCAAGGCTGGCGTGAGTCAGGGTGTTCAGCGCGCTCGACTTGCCCGCGTTGGAGCGCCCGGCGAATGCGACTTCAAAACCCTCGTCATCGGGGCATTGGTCGACCTTGGCGGCGCTGAGCATGAACGTGGCCTGTTGGCACAGACCGAGAATGGGGTTTTTGAGCTGCATGTGATTTCCGGTGAAGACCCTGCCTGCAAGGGGTGCGGCAAGAGGTGTCGGTTTCGTTTGGGTGCGTGCGCCTATAATGACACACCTGCCCCCCGGCCCATACTCGCACCCTGTCGGGGCGCACTGACTGGCGGCTGGAACATTCAGACATGACCTGCTTCACTCCTTATGCAAAAAGGCCGTCCAAGGCCGCCCATTTTTACAACCTCAGCGTTACACTAACGAACTCAGGCTTTCGCGACCGGTCGAACAACCGCCGCTTGAAGGCGATTTTATCTGCTCAGGAGTAAAGCATGCGTAATCTGATCATCAGCGCCGCCCTGGTTGCCGCCAGTCTGTTCGGTATGTCCGCCCAGGCTGCCGAGCCCATCGAGTCCGGCAAACAATACGTCGAGCTGACAAGCGCTGTGCCCGTCGCCGTGCCGGGCAAGATCGAAGTCATTGAGCTGTTCTGGTATGGCTGCCCGCACTGCTACGCATTCGAGCCGACCATCAACCCGTGGGTCGAAAAACTCCCGTCCGACGTCAATTTCGTGCGCATCCCGGCCATGTTCGGCGGTCCTTGGGACGCTCACGGCCAACTGTTCATCACCCTGGACACCATGGGCGTCGAGCACAAGGTTCACGCAGCGGTATTCGAAGCGATCCAGAAAGGCGGCAAGCGTCTGACCGACAAGAACGACATGGCTGACTTCGTCGCAACCCAGGGCGTCAACAAGGACGACTTCCTCAAGACGTTCGACTCCTTCGCCGTGAAGGGCAAGATCGCGCAGTACAAGGAACTGGCCAAGAAATACGAAGTAACCGGCGTTCCAACCATGATCGTCAACGGCAAGTACCGCTTTGACCTGGGTTCTGCCGGTGGTCCGGAAAAGACCCTGCAGGTTGCCGACCAGTTGATCGACAAAGAGCGAGCGGCTGCCAAGGCCGCCAAGTAAGCGCTCGCCATGCGCCGCTGGGGCAAAGGCAGCCCGCGTATCGTTGGCCTGCATGATCCGCAGGTCAACGAACATCATCTGACGCAAAGCGGCTTGCCGGAAGACGGCAGGCTGCGGCTGCTCAGTTTCAATATCCAGGTCGGTATCAGCACCGAGCGCTACCGGCATTACCTGACGCGCAGCTGGCAACACCTGCTGCCGCACGTCGGCCGGGCTGGCAACCTGCAGAAGATCGGCGACCTGATCAACGATTTCGATCTGGTCGCCTTGCAGGAAGTCGATGGCGGAAGCATGCGCTCCGGCTTCGTCAATCAGGTCGAGCATCTCGCCCAGCTGGGCGGTTTCCCGTTCTGGTATCAGCAGCTCAATCGCAACCTCGGACGCTTTGCCCAGCACAGCAACGGTGTATTGAGCCGCCTGCGTCCGACCAAGATCGAAGATCATCCTCTGCCGGGTCCGGCAGGGCGCGGGGCCATTCTTGTCCGCTTCGGCGAAGGCGAAGATGCGCTGGTGGTGGTCATGATGCACCTGGCCCTCGGGACGCGCACCCGAACCCGGCAACTGGCCTACATTCGCGAGCTGATCGGCGGTTATCGTCATCAAGTGCTGATGGGCGACATGAACACCCACGCCAACGATCTGCTGGAACACTCGCCGCTGCGTGACCTTGGCCTGCTGGCCCCGCAGATCGAAGCGACCTTTCCGAGTTGGCGGCCACAACGCTGCCTTGATCACATTTTGCTCAGCCCGACCCTGACACTTGAACGCGTGCAGGTGCTGGCTCACCCTATTTCCGATCACCTGCCGGTTGCTGTCGAGATCCGCCTGCCCGCTTCACTGCACGGGGACTCGCTGCCTGTGCCTTCTGGTGGAAACCTTGCATGAGCGACGAGGCGGAGCGCTGGAGAGAGAAGTACCTCAAAGGCATCGAGCAGCAGGATAAGCTCGAAAAGCGCTGGGACGCGCGGCTCGACTTGTTGCGCCGCGGTTTGGTGCGCAGCAGCCTGGCGGCGGAAGGCTCCGACCGCGCCGTCGATGAATGCATGAAGGAAATGCGCGAAATCGTCCGCAGGGACGACATGGACGCAGGTCTGGCAGCCTTGATTCCACGCCTTGAAAAAGCCGTGCTGGACTCCGAGCAACGCCGTGAAGTCCGCGTCGGGCAAATTGGCTCGGCACTGACCGCGCTGGTTACACAGTTGCAGGCACTGCCGTTGACTCGAGAGGTGCGCAAACCCCTCAAGCGCTTTGCCAAGGACCTTGAAGAGCGGGCGGCGCAAGCACGCGAGTTGCCACTGCTGCTCAGCGAGTTGAGCGGCTTGCAGGGTCAGGCCCTGACTCAGCTTGAAAAACAGGATGAAGGCCAGCGCCCGGGGCTTCTGCAACGCCTGTTCGGCTCACGGGACGAGCACGGTAACGAGCATCCTCCTGAAGCGGCCCATCCGCAAAGCCTTCCGCCCGCGCAGGAAATGCACGAAGAAGTTCACGAGCCCCCAGAGGCACCCGACGCACAGGCCCCGACATCGCCTGCGCCTGCCGCTCTGGAAAGAGAGATCGAGAGCAAACCTGCGGTGCCAGCACCCGAGCCCAACGCTGAAACACCCGCCCTGACGAACACTGTGGAACCTGTGCCACCGCCAGCGGCTGTTTCGGTCACTCCAGTACCGGTAGAAATTACCGTCGAACCTGCCAGCGTGCCCGTGGAGCATATCGATACAACCGACATGCTGGCGCCCACGCCCAGCGTGCCCTATCAGCAACGCCCTGCCCCCGCCGCCCTGGAGGTGGAGCCGGAAGACGACCCCGAGCCAGACACCGAAGGTGAAGACAGCGAAGAGGGTTATGCACTGCCCTCCTCTCCGGAGCCAAGCTACAGTTCGGTCGCCGCACACATCGAAGAAACGCTGCTGGGCCTGCTCAACGACCTGACCCTGTCAGAGCATTTCCGGCCGCAGGTCGAAGACATGCAGTTGCGCCTGAAACATGGCTTGAACTGGTACGAACTGCTACCGATCCTTGACGATCTGGCTGTGCTGATGCTGGCAATCAACAACGGTGGCCAGCAGGAATTCAGCAGCTATCTCAAGCAGCTCAACGAGCGCCTCGAGTCTTTCCAGAGCCACTTGCAGGCCGCCAGTGAAGACCATGCCGAGAACCAGTCCAGCGCGCGTGACCTGAACGAACAGTTGCGCGAGCAGGTTGGCGGCTTGCAAAGCAGTGTGCAGGACGCGTCCGACCTGAATAGCCTCAAGCAAGTGCTCGACAACCGTTTTGAAGGCTTGCTGAGTACCATGGATAACTACCAGCTCAAGCGCGACGAGCGCGAGCGGGAAGTTGCCTCACGCCTGCAAGGCCTGGCCTCACGTGTCGCGAGCATGGAGCAGGAAGCGTTGGGGTTCAGGACCCATCTGGAAGAACAGCGCCAGAAAGCCTTGATCGACCCGCTTACCGGCCTGCCCAATCGCGCCTCCTGGGGTGAGCGCCTGGAGCAGGAAATGGCTGATTGGCAGCGGGATAAGAACAGCCTGCTGGTGTGCATACTCGATCTGGATCATTTCAAGCGTATCAACGACGGTTACGGCCACCTGGCCGGCGATAAAGTGTTGAAAATTGTCGCCAACGTCTTCAAAAAGCGCCTGCGCCCCGCCGACTTTCTCGCAAGGTTTGGTGGCGAAGAGTTTGTCATGCTGCTGCCGGCGACGCTTCTCGGCGCAGGGCTGACATTACTCGACGAACTGCGCACTGCGGTCGAGCTGTGTCCATTCCACTTCAAAGGCGAGCGAGTGACAATCACCGTCTCCATCGGCGTGACCGCATTGCGCACCGGTGAACGAAGCGATACCGCTATCAAGCGCGCAGACCAGGCTTTGTATAAAGCCAAGGAAAACGGGCGCAACCGGGTCGAGCAAGGCTAACTGAAACATTTTGACCTGAACAAATGCTTCAGCGCTGAAGCTATTTTCGGGCTCTTTGTTATGATGTTTCATTTCCTGCCGACGCTGCCTACCCCATGAAGCTGTATCTCTCTGCCTTTATCCTGCTCGCCCTCACAGCCTGCTCCAGCGCTCCGAAGCTGGACACCAGCCATCCGTCGGTGAACTTCGACAACCGGGTTCAGTACGTCGTCATGCATTACACCTCGACGTCGATGGAGCGGTCCCTGCAACTGCTGACCCATGGCGAGGTAAGCAGCCATTACCTGATTGGTGACGACAGCAAGGCGACCATCTACAAGCTGGTCGATGAAAACGCACGCGCCTGGCATGCCGGTGAAAGCGAGTGGGAAGGGCGCACCTGGCTCAACTCCAGTTCGATCGGCATCGAGATCGTCAACCCCGGCTTCAAGGACACACCGACCGGTCGCTTGTGGTATCCGTACACCGAAGCACAGATCCAGTCGATCACCGTGCTGCTCAAAGACATCGTCAAACGTAACAGGATCGACCCGAAACACGTCATCGGGCACAGCGACATCGCCCCGCTGCGCAAGCAAGATCCGGGTCCGTTATTCCCGTGGAAACGCCTCGCCGCCGAAGGGCTGGGCACCTGGCCCGACGAGCGACTGGTTGCCCAGCGCCAGGCAATGCTGGCAACCAACCTGCCGAGCGTCAGCTGGTTCCAGCAACAACTCGCACGCCTGGGCTACAGCACCCCACAAACCGGAGAGCTCGACACCGCCACACGCCAGGTCATCGCCGCCTTCCAGATGCATTACCGCCCTGCACGGTTTGACGGCGAACCCGACACACAGAGCGCGGCCATTTTGCAGGTGCTTAATCATTTGAAGTGATTGGGCGCCATACAATGCCACTTCGACGAGCAAAATAGGGCGTGTCGACGGTTTGATCGTTACAACTTCAGCACTCAAGATAAACAATATCTGCGATGGCTTAGCGGGATTGAATTTACGTACAATATTCTGTACAACAGTCCTATGCCCAAGCTGTGTGCTTGAAGATGCGCTCGGCGCCTGATTGACAGTCGAGCAGTTCCAATCCCTCACGGGAATTTACAAGAGCTCCTGGCTTGCAGCCTGGAAGGAATATTTTATGCAGGTTTTATCATTCAGCCAGGCTCGCGCCGGTTTAAAGCAAGCGATGGATGATGTGTGCCGGGACCATGAGCCAGCACTCATCACACGCCTGCGCGGCGATCATGTAGTCATGCTTTCCCTTGATGACTACAACTCGATGTCAGAAACCATGTACCTGCTAGGCACAGAGGCCAATGCGAAGCACCTGCGGCAATCCATTGCGCAGCACAAAGCCGGAAAAGCCTTCGTAAAGGAAATTTCACTGGATGTCACAGGGTCAGAAACAGAAGAATAAACAGGCAGCAAGGACCGCTGTCGGCGTGCATTTCACCCTATCGGGATGGGATGATTACACTCACTGGAAGGATGCCGATCAGGCAATTTCCCTGTCAATAGACTGCCTCATTAGCCAGTGCCTGCGTACGCCGTTCAAAGGCACCGGTAAGCCGAGACCACTGACCGGCGATTTAACCGGGTACTGGTCCCGCCGCATCACCAAAGAGCATCGTCTTGTCTACTTCTATGAGGGCGGTGTACTGACAGTCATCGCGTGTCGCCATCATTACTAGCGCCAACTTTTTAAAGGACGCCTTGCGCTGCGAACTCCTCAGAATGCAGCACTGAGGCCACAGGGCTTGGTGGCTTAAGGCGTAAACTTCAAAGCGGCAGCGCCATATAGAACTGAGTGCCCTGCCCCGGCCTTGAGTAGACGCCCATGCGCCCGCCGTGCAACTGGACGATTTCCTTGCACAGCGCCAAGCCAAGGCCAGCGCCGCCTTTTTTGCGGCCGACCTGGACGAAGGGCTCGAAGATTCGTCCTTGCTGCCCATAGGCGATACCTTCGCCGTTGTCTTCGACACTGATGATCGCCCGCTCGCCGTGACGCCTCGCCTGCAAGCGGATCAGGCCGTTGGGCGGTGTATGACGCAATGCGTTGTCGAGCAGATTGTCCAGCACCCGCTCCAGCTGGGACTGGTCCGCATGCAGGCGCGGCATCGGTTCCTGGATGTCCAGCATCAGCACGATCTCCTGCTCCTGCGCCTGCCCTTCGTATCGGGCTCTGGCTTCTTCCAGCAAGGTTTCGATAGAGCACGGTGCCAGTTTGAGTTTTTGCAGGCCGTTCTGGTAGCGCGAGAAATTCAGCAGGTCATTGATGAGCTGCATCAAGCGCTGCATCTCTTCGGTGACGGTATTGAGCAGATCGGCTTCGCGGGATTCGGGGGCGAAGTGCAATCGCTCCTGCAGCAGGCCGAACGCCATGTGCATGCCCGTGACCGGCGTGCGCAGTTCATGGGAGGCGCGCAGGACGAATTCGCTGCGCACGCGTTCAAATGCCCGCTGCTCGGTGACGTCGTGCAGCACCATCACAGCACCCAGGATATGGCCCTTGGTGTGACTCACTGGCGTCATGCTGTAGGTCAGCAGCCGCGACTCACCGTCGATGTCGATGGCCAGGTCTTCCGGGGCGCGCTCCAGGGTCCCGCCACGCAGGACCAGATGCAATTGCTCGTCCAGTTCGGGACGACTCAGCGCCTCCCCCAGACTCTGCCCGAGGCGACTCTCGTCCCAGCCGAGCTGGCGCTGAGCAACAGGGTTCAAATGCTCCAGATGGCCTTGGCGATCGATCATCAGCAGGCCGTCGTCAATGCTGTCGAGCACCGCCTGCAGGCGCTGCTGGCCGGCCAGCAGCTCATCGACATTAGTCGCCTGATGCTGACGCAAGGCCTCTGCCATGATGCCGAATCGCCGGGTCAGCAGGTTCATTTCGGCAGCCGAGGAAATGGGCAGCGTGACCTCGTAATCACCTTCGCCAATGCGGTCGGCAGCCTTGGCCAGCGCTTCGATAGGTGCACCAAAGCGACGGGCAATACCGTGCGCGGTCACAAAGCCGATGCACAGCACCGCCAGCCCGACCAGCCCCAGAAGGCCCGCGATCCACAGCGCACGATCTCGGGAATTGATCTCGGCGCTGCTGATGTTTTCCAGCGCCTTGCGGTGCACATTCAGCAAGCCGTTACGCAAGCTGTCAAAGCTTTCACTCAACTGCGGATTGCCACGTATGCCTCGCGGGTCGGTGCCGAATTGTTTCAAGGCATCGATAAATCGCCGGTAATCGACCCAGGTCCCCTCAAGCCCGTTGCGCACATCCTGCTGCGTGTCCTGCGCCGAAGCTTCCTCCAGCAACTCCTCGAACTGACGCTGAATCTTTTCCAGCTCGGGCGGGTTGCGGTTGACCCCGGTCATCAACACCAGTTGGTCGCCCAGGTTCTGACGCAACTTCAAGCCCAGATCCAGAATGGCGAAGTTGTGCTGAATCAGCGATTCCTGCGTGCGCGCCATCTGCATGACGCTGACGAGCCCCAGCAGCAGTCCGAGCAAGGCGACTGTGATCAGCGCCGAAATGCTCAGAAAGAGGCGAGTGCGCAGCTTCATGGCCAGTTTCATTTGAGGTCATTCATAGGTTGTACTGTTTGCGTTTGCGGTAAAGCGTTGAAGCATCGATACCTAGCGTCTTGGCGGCCTGATCCAGGGTTTCGCTGGTCGCCAGCACGGCACCGATGTGCGCTTTTTCCAGCTCGTCCAGACTCAGAGCGGCACCGACGCGCGGCGCGTTGTTCGCCGGTTGCTCGGCCATGCCCAGATGGCTGACCTCTACACGCTCCTGCGGGCAGATGATGCTGGCGCGCTCGATCACGTTGCGCAGCTCACGAATGTTGCCCGGCCAGCGGTAGTTGAGCAGCGCGGCGCGGGCTTCTTCGCTGAAACCCCGTGCCGGGCGGGCGTACTCTTTGACGAAGCGGGCCAGAAAGCGGTCCGCCAGAGTCAGAATGTCTTCGCTGCGCTCACGCAAGGCCGGCAAATGCAGGGTGATGACGTTCAGGCGGTACAGCAAGTCTTCGCGGAAGCGTCCGCTGCGCACCATGTCCTCCAGATTGAGGTTGGTGGCAGCAAGGATGCGCACGTCGGCCCTGCGGGTGACCGGATCGCCAACGCGCTCGTATTCCTTGTCCTGAATAAAGCGCAGCAGCTTGGGCTGCAGCGTCAGCGGAAAGTCACCGATCTCGTCGAGAAACAACGTACCGCCGTCCGCCTGATTGACGCGCCCCAGCGTGCTTTCGCTGGCACCGGTGAAGGCCCCGCGGCTGTGACCGAACAATTCGCTTTCCATCAGCTCTGCGGTGAGCGATGGGCAGTTGATCGTGACGCAGGACTTCTTGGCGCGCTTGCTCCAGCCATGAATCGCCCGGGCCAGTTCGCCCTTACCCGTGCCCGACTCACCCAGA
Organism: Pseudomonas sp. CFBP2511; assembly: GCF_030209255.1. NCBI lineage: Bacteria > Pseudomonadati > Pseudomonadota > Gammaproteobacteria > Pseudomonadales > Pseudomonadaceae > Pseudomonas > Pseudomonas sp. CFBP2511. Next base: position 20,554 of record NZ_JARVSI010000030.1, read on the forward strand.
ATCAGGATGTTGGCATCGGTGACCGCGACCTGACGGGCGGTTTCCAGAATGGCCATCATTGAAGGGCTGTGGGAATCCAGTCCGTCCTTGGGCTTGCGAACTTCGCCTTCGAGCGCCTCGAGGCGTGCAGACAGCTGACGGACTTCAAGCTGCTTGGCGGTCGCCAGGCGCAATTGGTCAGGGCTGCAGGGTTTGACCAGATAGTCGGCTGCACCGGCCTGAATGGCATCAACAGCGGTATCCACCGCCGAGTGCGCAGTCACGATCACCACGCGCATCCACGGCGCCTGAATGCGCATCTGCGCCAGCACATCGAGGCCGTTGTCTTCTCCCAGACGCAAATCAAGGAAGCACAGGTCGAACACCTGGCGTTGCATGAGCGTGTCGGCCTGCGCTGCGCTGTTGGCAGTGGCGACACTATAACCTTCGTCTTCCAGACAGTACCGGAAGGTGCGGAGGATGGCGGACTCATCGTCCACAAGCAGAATACGGCCCTGATTCTCAGTGGCTGCTTCCATTTTTCCTACGCTCCTTAATGAATTGTCTCAGTTAGTCTCGGAATCATCGGGCAAGTTGCATGGTCAATTCTGATTGATTATGTGGCATGCATGCTAGCTCTCTGATCATCTAATGATGAACAGCCTGATTAATCCGTGTTTATGTCGTTAAAACCGTCTATTCGGAGACGAAATCTCACCTCAAAAGGTAAACCATATGTTTTCGCTGAAAAAAATTGCTCTGGTCACCGCTGCTGCCGCAATGCTGGGCAGCGGTCCGGTTCTCGCCCAGCCTGATCTGCCTGCCCAACTCGATGAAGCTCGCCAGGAGGGTTCGATCTGGACGGCCTTCGCGCTGAACAAGCATTTGAGCCCGTTCAAGATCGACGTGGATGTCGAGCAAGGCACTGCCATTCTCAAGGGCAAGGTCGAAAACGAGGTTGACCGTGAACTGGCCGAGCGCATAGCGCTGGATACCAAAGGCATCGAGAAGGTCGACAATCAGTTGGAAATCGACCCGGCCGTCGCCAGCGATCCAGGCACGCGAACCAACATGGCCCAGCGCTTCGAAGACGCAACGCTGGTAGCGACGGTGAAATCCAAACTGCTGTGGAGCAGCGTTACCGAAGCACTGAGCATTGATGTGGACAGCAAAGACGGCGTCATCACCCTCAAGGGTCGCGCGCAGAGCCCCGAAGCCAAGGAGCTGGCGGGCAGCCTGGCCAGCAACACCGATGGTGTGGTCAGCGTCAACAACCTGATCAGCCTGAGCGCAGCTGATTCAATCGCCGCCAAGACTCAGCCCCAGTCAGTGATCCCGACTGAAGAAATGAGTGACGCCTGGATCACCAGCAAGGTCAAGGCGAGCCTGATCTATAGCCGTACGCTGGATGGGCTGAACATCAAAGTGGACACCAAGGCCGGGGTCGTCAGCCTCAACGGCGTGGTCGCCAACTTTGCTGAGAAGGAACTGGCCGTGGAAATCGCGCGAAATATTCGGGGCGTAAAAGGGGTAAATGGCGACGCCTTGAAAGTCATGGCGCGCAGCGCGGGCTGATCATAAGGACGTAGCACGGCAGAGGCTTCGTGCAGAACGCACGATTACAAAGGTGTAATCGTGCAGCTTGCTGGTAGGACACCTTCGCAAAACTTTACAAGACATTGATTTAAAAGGAAAAAATATCAGCTAACAAACTGGCATGCAGTCTGCAATAACTCTTTCAACAAGGTCGGGACATACCGACCCATCAGATTGATTGCCCACTCAGGCCAAGGGGAGTTTGCAGATGAACAGCCAGCGTATTGCACAATTGCGTATTTCGCCTCTGCACATCCAGCAAGGTCTTTTTCTACTCCTCGCCCTGCTCGTCACTCTGATCGCCATTCAGCAGTTCCAGCGTTGGAATCAAGCCAACGAGGCAACTCAAGCCAGACAGCAATTCATCCATGCCAGCAGCATGTCCTTTCGCGGAGTAAGCGCTCCAGCGGTCAAGGACCTGTCTTCCAGCCTACGCCCTGTCGATGGCCTGGTTTCGGTGGATGAAGTCGCGCCGCAGCAAAAATGGGTTTTTTGACCCAACCTGAAAAAATGCAGCATTCACATTAAAAATCGGCACCAAAAAGGAGTATCACCATGTTGAGTTGGGCTATCACGTTTCTGATCATCGCCATTATCGCTGCAGTACTGGGCTTTGGCGGTATCGCTGGTACGGCTACTGGTATCGCCAAGATCCTGTTCGTCGTGTTCCTGGTGATGTTCGTTGTATCGTTCTTCTTCGGTCGTCGTGGTCGAGGCTGAACATGCACACGTCGTTTCGCACACTGGCTGCCGCCCTGTTGATGGGCGGCAGTGCCATAGTCATGGCAGCCAATGATGGACAGTCTCGGGTCAACGAGCTTTTAAGCTCTGCACCCGAGTACCGCACAACCTGGGCGAAAGTCGTCAAGAAGGAAGAGCGGTTGCCGGAATGGGTTCTAAACCTGTCCGGTGCTGCCGAGCAGCAAATGACGGCGACCTCCGAGAACCGTGACAAGTATCTGATCGGGCCGCTCTGCGAAACTGCCGATACGTGCAAGAGCAAGCGTCTGATCGTGGCGTTCAGCCTCGATAAGGAAGACGCCTACGCCATGTTGGTTGAAGTCCCTGCAGGCTTGCCTGCGGATAAGTCGCCAACCCGTCACGCGACTTATCGATATTTGGGTAAGCCTGACGAGGGTATGCAAAAGCTCTTGAACGAAGAGCTTCGCAAGGACCCGAACTGGTATTGATTTATCGCAAGGCGCCGGTCCAGTGGACCGGCGGCTTTGTAACATGTGCGGCCTGAGGAAGGTGCGCGCATGACCAAGGGGCCGGGATGCGTTGATCGAAAGGATCGGCGTGACCTAGGGGTACAGGGAGTACCTCCGCCAAGGGCCGGGTCAGGCAAGCTGCCGTGCAAATCACGAGAGTGTTTCGAGCTATCCGAACCTCTGGATGATCGTTGCACGGCGCTTTATATCTTGGTTAAACCTCCCTGCTTAAATCGCATCCCTTGGCAGCATCAAGCCAAGCGGCAAGCGCACGCGCGCCTCCAGACCGCCGCCCGAACGATTTCTCAACTCGACATTACCGCCGTGCATCGCAGCGATACGCTTGACGATGGCCAGCCCAAGGCCGGTTCCCTTGCCGCTGCGTGCGCGATCGCCGCGGATGAACGGGTTGAAGATCGTGTCCAGTTCGGACGGATCAATGCCCGCCCCTCTGTCCAGCACACTCAGCACCACGTAGGGCGCGTTTCTGTCACCTGAGACGTAAGCAGCCACTTCGATACCGTTGCCCGCATGATGCCTGGCGTTGCCGATCAAATTGGTCAGCAGACGTTTCATCGACACCCGGCGCAGCGGAAACGGCGGAATTGGCTCCAGGCACAGGCGGATGCTGCCTTCAGCATTATTAAAGGGCGCAACCACGTCACGCACCAGATCGCCCAGGTCGACCTCTTCAATTTCCTCGTCGCGACCATCACGGATAAACGCCAGAAACTGGTCGAGAATGGCGTCCATGTCCTCGATATCGCGAACCATGCCCTCGGAAAACTCGTTGTCGTTCATCAGCTCCAGCGAAAGACGCAGGCGCGTCAACGGCGTACGCAGGTCGTGGGAGACGCCAGCCAGCATCAGCTCGCGCTCCTGCCCGGCCTGTTCGACGTCTTCGGCCATCTGGTTGAAGGCCCGATAGACTTCGGTCATCTCGCTGGGTGTATCACTGACCGGTAAGCGCACGCTGCGCCCCTGCCCCAGTTGCCGGGCGGCAAAGACCAGACGCTTGAGCGGCTGGTTGAGCTGACGCACGAAGATCCACGCCGACGCGGTGGACAACAGGCCGATGGCCAGGAACCAGCCCAGCACGCTCCAGATTTTCTGGCCGCGTAACGGATGCGGGTAAAGCGGCACTTTCAGCCAGCCATCCCCCAGGCTCGGCGCGCGAACCCAAAGCGCGGGCGGTGCATGCACGCGCAGACGCACTTCGGTATCGGCACCCAGTTCAGCCTGCATCTGCCGTTGATAGATCTCGCTGTACGGCCAGTGCTGCTCGCCTTCCGGCACGCCTCCCCCCACTACCCGAATCAGACCAGCCGCCTCGGCAATCGCCTCCCGATCGTTTTCATCGGCAGCCCAGTAGGCACGCAAGGTCAGTGCGACGCCGTGGCTGTACTGCCTGTCGACCAGCACGTCTTCGTTCATCAACAGGTAAACCAGCGTCAGGGCCTTGGAAAACAGCACGACGATGAGCACCAGCCAGAGCGTGCGGGAAAAAAAGCTTTGCGGGAACCAGAGCGGAGTCTTCATAACTGCAGCCATACACTTTGCAAGGCGAGCCAGGCTCGCAGGTTTGCCGAACGCGGGCGAGACCCGATGGACGAACGCAAAAAACCAGAACGTCGATAGCCTTGCGCAAGGTTATCGACGTAACTGGCGGGAGTAACGAGTTTCGGTGCTGACAGCCGCGCTGTCAGCGGCTTCCGGCACCATCCGGAACGAATACATAACCTACGCCCCAGACTGTCTGGATATAACGCGGCTTGGAAGGATCCGGTTCGATCAGGCGACGCAGACGGGAAATCTGTACGTCGATGGACCGCTCCAGCGCATCCCACTCCCGGCCACGGGCCAGATTCATCAGTTTGTCGCGGGTCAGCGGCTCGCGAGCGTGCATTACCAAAGCCTTGAGGACCGCGAATTCACCCGTGGTCAGCATGTGTACTTCTTCGCCGCGTTTCAGTTCGCGGGTCGCCAGGGAGAGCACGTAGTCGCCGAAGCTGACCGACTCGTCTTCACTGCCGGGCGCGCCTGGCACAGGTGCTGCCTGACGACGCAGAACAGCCTTGACCCGCGCCATCAGCTCGTCCGGGTTGAACGGCTTGGCCAGGTAGTCGTCAGCGCCCAGTTCGAGCCCCTTGATGCGGCTCAGCTCATCGCCCTTGGCGGTCAGCATGATGATGGGTACCTGATTGTTCGCGGCACGCAGACGACGGCAGGCTGAAAGGCCGTCTTCTCCGGGCAGCATCAAGTCCAGCACCACAAGGTTGAAAACCTCACGGGCCAGCAAGCGGTCCATTTGTTCCACGTTTGCCACGGCGCGGGCACGGTAGCCCTTGCTGGAGAAAAAACGTTCCAGAAGGCTGCTCAGCCCCGGATCGTCATCGACAATAAGGATTTTTTCGCCTTCAGCATTTTGTGCGGTGCTGCTCATCGGATGCTCCTCTGATCTCGGGGCGCATTATGGCGTAGCTGCGGTGATGCGCACCTTGTGCATTGTTAGCAGATTTTACTGGAGGCGACACTTGTGCATGCTTTTTCGCCGAAAAAAGAGCGTTTTTGTCGGCTAATCCCCTAATTGCGCTTCGGCAGGTATAATGCGCCGCCCCCAAAGTCAGGCAACGCCGGACTCATGGCGGTTCGCCAGCCTTGAAAATAAAAGCTGGCAGACGGACACCAGGCAAGGCAATTCGTACACAGCCCAGTTTTCTGCTCACAACTCCAGGTGGTTTTATGGACAGCATCAACAGCCGCATCGCCGAAGAACTCGGCGTACGCCCACAACAGGTCGCAGCGGCCGTAGCACTACTGGATGAAGGCTCGACCGTGCCCTTCATTTCCCGCTACCGCAAGGAAGTGACCGGCAGTCTCGATGACACGCAATTACGCCATCTGGAAGAACGTCTGCGCTATCTGCGCGAACTGGACGACCGGCGCGTCAGCATTCTTGCCAGCATCGAAGAGCAAGGCAAGCTGACCCCGGAACTGGCTCGCGACATCAAGCTGGCCGACACCAAGACCCGCCTTGAAGATTTGTACCTGCCTTATAAGCAGAAACGCCGTACCAAGGGCCAGATCGCCCTTGAAGCGGGCCTCGGCGAGCTGGCTGATGGCCTGTTCAACGACCCGAGCCTGACCCCGGACGCCGAAGCCGCCCGTTTTGTCGACGCCGAGAAAGGCGTGGCCGACGTGAAAGCTGCGCTGGAAGGCGCCAAGTACATCCTGATGGAGCGCTTCGCCGAAGACGCCTCGCTGCTGGACAAACTGCGCAGCTTCCTCAAGCAGGAAGCGGTGATCAGCGCGCGCGTGGTGCCGGGCAAGGAAGAGGAAGGCTCCAAGTTCCGTGACTACTTCGAACACGACGAGCCGCTCAAAAGCATGCCGTCGCATCGCGCGCTGGCAATTTTCCGTGGCCGCAACGAAGGTTTTCTCAGCTCAGCACTGAAAGTCGGTGAAGAACTGCCAGGTGCCATGCACCCGTGCGAACTGATGATCGGCGAGCGTTTCGGCATCCAGAACCAGAGCCGCGCGGCGGACAAATGGCTGGCCGAAGTGGTGCGCTGGACCTGGAAGGTCAAGCTGTATAGCCATCTGGAAACCGATCTGCTGGGTGAGTTGCGTGAAGGCGCTGAAACCGAAGCCATCAACGTGTTCGCCCACAACCTGCACGACCTGCTGCTCGCCGCCCCGGCTGGCCAGCGCGCCACGCTTGGCCTGGACCCGGGCCTGCGCACCGGCTGCAAGGTCGCGGTCGTGGATGCCACCGGCAAACTGCTCGACTACGCGACTGTTTATCCGCATGTGCCGAAAAATCAGTGGGATCAGACCATCGCCGTGCTGGCCGCCCTGTGCGCCAAGCATTCGGTCGACCTGATCGCCATCGGCAATGGCACCGCCAGCCGCGAAACCGACAAGCTGGCCGCCGACCTGATCAAAAAATACCCAGGCCTGAAAATGACCAAGGTCATGGTTTCCGAAGCTGGCGCATCGGTGTACTCGGCGTCGGAACTGGCCGCCAAGGAATTCCCGGACCTCGACGTGTCGATCCGTGGCGCAGTATCGATTGCCCGCCGTTTGCAGGACCCACTGGCCGAACTGGTGAAAATCGACCCGAAATCCATTGGTGTCGGCCAGTATCAGCACGACGTGTCGCAGCTCAAACTGGCTCGCGGCCTGGACGCTGTGGTTGAAGACTGCGTGAACGCCGTGGGCGTGGACGTAAACACCGCGTCGGTGGCGCTGCTGGCGCGAATTTCCGGCCTCAACACCACGCTGGCGCAGAATATCGTCGCGCATCGCGATGAAAACGGTGCGTTCAAAACCCGCGCAGCGCTGAAGAAAGTCAGCCGTCTGGGCGAAAAGACCTTTGAGCAGGCCGCAGGCTTCCTGCGCGTCATGACCGGTGACAACCCGCTGGACTCTTCTGCCGTTCACCCGGAAGCCTACCCGCTGGTGCAGCGCATTGCGGCTGAAACCGACCGCGACATCCGTTCGCTGATCGGCGACGCCAGCTTTCTCAAGCGTCTGGACCCGAAGAAATTCACCGACGAGACCTTTGGTCTGCCAACCGTCACCGACATTCTCCAGGAACTCGAAAAACCGGGCCGCGACCCGCGTCCGGAGTTCAAGACCGCTGAATTTCAGGAAGGCGTCGAGGACCTCAAGGACCTGCAACCGGGCATGATCCTCGAAGGCGTTGTTACCAACGTTACCAACTTCGGTGCTTTCGTCGACATCGGCGTGCACCAGGACGGTCTGGTGCACATCTCGGCGTTGTCCGAGAAGTTCATCAAGGACCCGCGCGAAGCGGTCAAGGCCGGTGATGTGGTGAAAGTGAAGGTCATGGAAATCGACATCCCGCGCAAACGCGTCGGCCTGTCGATGCGCATGAGCGACACGCCCGGCGAGAAAATCGACGGTGCGCGCGGCGCACGCCCTGGTGCCTCGCCTCGCCAGCAGAACAGCGCCCCGCGCAAGGAAACCACTGCTCCGGCACCGGCCAACAACGCCATGGCCTCGCTGTTCGCCAACGCCAAGCAATTGAAGAAGCGCTGATGGACATTCCCGAGGATCTGACCCAAAGCGCCTACTTCAAGATGCTCGGCTGCGAGCTGCGGCGTCTTGACGAGGGCGTGGCCGAAGTTGCGCTGCCGCTGGAGGCGCACCTGCGCAATCGCGGCAACGTGATGCACGGCGGGGCGATCTTCAGTCTGGTCGATATCAGCATGGGGCTGGCCTGTTCCAGCTCCCATGGTTTTGACCAGCGCAGCGTGACCATCGAGTGCAAGATCAACTACGTGCGTGGCGTGTCCGACGGCGAAGTCCTGTGCATCGCCAACGTGCTGCATGCGGGCCGCAGGACGCTGGTGGTCGAGGCGCAAGTCGTGCAGGGCGACAAGCTCGTCGCCAAAGCTCAGGGCACGTTTGCGGTCATCTAAGCTCATTCAAAGGCTGATGAAAGCAATCATTGCGAACAGAACCTAGCCGTATCGACATCATTTGGGTTAATTTCGGCACCATTAGCGTGGTGCCGAGTCCATTTGGGTGGTACGACGAAGTGCAGTGATTGTGAACAGGCGTTACAGAGTCAACCAGGCGACCACGCCAGTTCCTTTCTTCACCCTTGTAGACCGTCAAGTCCACCCCAATATCGGGGCGACCGATGCGTGAAGGATTACACCTTGAGCGAACTTTTAAACCGTCGTCTTGCTTTGCTCGGCGAGCGCAACAACCTCTCTTTGCTGGAGCAGTGCCTGCACGGTATCGAGCGTGAGTGCCTGCGTGTCACGCCACAGGCAGAGCTGGCCCGCACGCCCCATCCGCAAGCTCTGGGTGCCGCACTGACCAACGGCCTGGTCACGACCGATTATTCCGAATCGCTGCTGGAGTTCATTACCCCGGCGCTGAAGAACCCGGTCGATACCCTCGACAGCCTGGACAAGATCCATCGCTTTGCCTACAGCAAGCTGGACAACGAGCTGCTCTGGAGCCCGTCGATGCCTTGCCCGTTGCCGGACGAGGAGCACATCCCGATTGCGTATTACGGCACGTCGAACATCGGCAAGCTGAAATACGTCTACCGCAAAGGGCTGGCGCTGCGTTATGGCAAGACCATGCAGTGCATTGCCGGTATCCACTACAATTTTTCGCTGCCGGAAGACGCCTGGGCGTTGCTCAAGCAGACCGAAGACTTTGCCGGCGATGCGCGCGACTACCAGTCGCACTCCTACATCGCGCTGATCCGTAACTTTCGCCGCTACAGCTGGCTGCTGATGTACCTGTTTGGGGCATCGCCCGCACTGGACGCAGGTTTCCTGCGCGGTCGCGAGCACCAACTGGAGCAGTTCGACGCCGATACCCTGTACCTGCCATACGCCACCAGCCTGCGCATGAGCGATCTGGGTTACCAGAGCGATGCGCAGGCCGATCTGACGCCGTGCTACAACGATCTGGTCAGCTACACCGACAGCCTGCGCAAGGCCGTGGCCACGCCGTACAAGCCCTACGTCGATATCGGCACGCACGACCAGAACGGCAAATGGGTTCAGCTGAACACCAATGTGTTGCAGATCGAGAACGAGTACTACTCCAACATCCGCCCCAAGCGTGTGACCTATAGCGGCGAACGCCCTATCCAGGCGCTGGTGGCCCGTGGGGTGCAGTATGTCGAAGTCCGCTGCCTGGACATCAACCCGTTTCTGCCGACCGGCATCAGCCTGGAGCAGTCGCGCTTCATCGACGCATTCGTGCTGTATTGCGCACTTGAGGAGAGCCAGCAACTGGCTGGTCATGAGTGTTCCAACGCCAGCTCGAACTTTCTTGCAGTGGTCAAGGAAGGGCGTCGTCCGGGCCTGAACCTGCAACGCGATGACTCGCCTGTCGAGCTCAAGGCCTGGGCCACCGAGTTGCTGGAAAAAATCACGCCGATTGCCCGACTGCTCGATCAGGCGCAGGGCACCGATGAGCACATCAAGTCGATTGCCGTGCAACAGGCCAAGATCGACGACACCTCCCTGACACCTTCTGCCCAGGTGCTGGCCAGCATGAGAGCGCATGGCGAAGGCTTCACGGCGTTTTCCCTGCGCCAGAGCCAGGTCCACGCCGAATACTTCCGCACCCATCCGCTGAGTGCCGCAGAGCAGGCGCATTTCGAAGACCTGGCCAAAACCTCGCTGGAGGAACAGGCCGAACTGGAGGCGACAGAAGAAGTGGTGGATTTCGACACGTTTGTCGGGTCGTATCAGGCGAGCATTCTGTCGATCAGTAACTGATCGACAGCGTGAGGCCAGAGCGTCACGAACGGCATCCCCGCGCTGGAGCGTGAGGAACGAAAATCTCACTTATCGTGCGACGCTCCGCGTCGCATGCAGTTCTGGACGCTCTGCGTCCGCCCCTTAAATCGCTTTTTCAAAGATCTTCGAATTACGCTGGAAGTTGTACAGCGACGCACGGGCGCTTGGCAGGCGGTCGACGCTGCTGGGCTCGAAGCCGCGCTCGCGGAACCAGTGTGCGGTGCGGGTGGTGAGGACGAACAGGGTTTTGATGCCCAGCGCCCGCGCGCGGTTTTCGATACGCTCCAGCAGCTCGTCGCCACGCCCGCCGTGTCGGTATTCCGGGTTGACGGCCAGACACGCAAGCTCACCAGACTCCGAGTCGGCAATCGGGTACAGCGCCGCGCAGGCGATGATCAGCCCTTCCCGCTCGACCACACTGAACTGGGTGATCTCGCGTTCCAGCACCTCACGAGAACGGCGTACCAGAATGCCCTGTTCTTCCAGCGGGGTGATCAGGTCCATCAAACCGCCGACATCCTCGATGGCCGCCTCGCGAACCAGTTCAAACTGTTCCTGCGCCACCAGCGTGCCGCCACCGTCGCGGGTAAACAGCTCGGTCAGTAGCGCGCCGTCTTCGGCATAACTGACGATATGGCTGCGAGCCACACCACCGCGGCAGGCCTCGGCCGCTGCATCGAGCAATTCGGCCTGATAGTTGCCACCCAGCCGCTGCAAATGCGCAGGCACCTGTTGCGGGCGCAGTTCGCGCACCAGTCGGCCCTGCTCGTCCAGCAACCCGGTTTCGGCACCGAACAGCAGCAGTTTGTCGGCAGCCAGATCAATCGCAGCGCGCGTGGCGACGTCTTCGCAGGCCAGATTGAAAATCTCGCCGGTCGGTGAATAACCCAACGGCGACAGCAGCACGATATGACGCTCGTCCAGCAGGCGATTGATACCCTTGCGGTCTACCCTGCGCACCTCACCGGTGTGCTGATAATCAATACCTTCCAGCACCCCGATAGGCCGGGCAGTGACCACATTGCCGCTGGTCACCCGCAGCCGCGAGCCCTGCATCGGCGAGGCTGCCATGTCCATCGACAGGCGCGCTTCGATCGAGATGCGCAACTGGCCGACGGCGTCGATCACGCACTCCAGCGTCTCGGTATCGGTGATACGCATGTCGCGATGGTAGCGCGGTGTAATGCCGCGCTGGGCCAGACGGCTTTCAATCTGTGGACGCGAGCCGTGCACCAGCACAAGCCGCACGCCCAGGCTGTGCAGCAGCACCAGATCGTGGACGATATTGCCGAAGTTGGGATGCGCAACGCCGTCGCCGGGCAGCATGACGACGAAGGTGCAATCGCGGTGGGCATTGATGTAGGGAGACGCATGGCGAAGCCAGTTGACGTATTCGGGCATGACAACAAGAGCCTGTAGAAAAATGGACGAAAAGAAAAAGCACGCACAACGGTGTGGTGGTTATCGTCGGAACAGGCTTGGCACTCGCAATCTCCTTGTATTCAAAACGTGTAGGGCCTGACTCATTGAGGCGTCAGGCAGTAGTGCTCGATCAGTTGCCGTAACAGACGCACTGTAGGGTCCAGACGTGACATTTCGAGGTATTCCCCCGGTTGATGCGCACAGGCGATATCACCAGGGCCGAGCACCAGCGTCTCGCAACCGAGGCGCTGAAGATAAGGCGCTTCGGTGCCGAATGCTACTGCCGCTGCCGTGTGACCGGTGAGACGCTCGGCAACACGCACAAGTTCAGCGTCGGCCACCTGCTCGAACGGCGCGCACTCTGGGAACAAAGGAGCATAGTCGATCTGCACCTGATGCAGCTCGGCCAGCAGTTGCAGCTTCTGCCGGATGGCGGCACGCAGCACCTGCGGGTCCATGCCCGGCAGCGGGCGCAGGTCGAATTCCAGCGAGCACTGGCCACAGATCCGGTTCGGGTTGTCGCCGCCGTGAATGCAGCCCAGGTTCAAGGTCGGCTGCGGCACCGTGAACTGCGGATTGCGGTATTCAAGCTGCCACTGCGTGCGCAGGCCCTTGAGTTCGCTGATCGCGTCGTGCATCGCCTCCAGCGCGCTATGGCCCAGGCTCGGGTCGGACGAATGGCCACTGCGCCCGAGGATATGGATGCGCTCCATCATCACGCCTTTGTGCATGCGAATCGGCTTGAGCCCGGTCGGCTCGCCGATCACCGCCGCACGACCCAGCGGGCGTCCGGCTTCTGCCAGCGCACGCGCGCCGGCCATCGAGCTTTCTTCATCGCAGGTGGCGAGAATCAACAGGGGCTGCTTGAACGGCTGATCGACAAGACCACGCACGGCCTCGATGACCAGCGCAAAAAAGCCCTTCATGTCGCAACTGCCCAGCCCGACCCAGCGGCCATCGACTTCGGTGAGCTTCAAGGGGTCGGTTTTCCACAATGCCTCGTCGAACGGCACGGTGTCGCTGTGGCCAGCCAGTACCAGCCCGCCGGGGCCTGTGCCGAAGGTGGCCAGCAGATTGAACTTGCCAGGGGAAACCTGCTGGATATCGCAGGCAAAACCCAGGTCCCCGAGCCATCCGGCCAACAGATCGATGACAGGCCGGTTGGTCTGGTCCAGAGAAGGCTGAGTGCAGCTCACCGAGGGCGCAGCGATCAAGGCGGCAAACTGGTCTTTCATGGACGGCAACGGCATGGACGCTTCCTGTTATCAAGACGGAACACGACCCATCATAGGGCCATAGCAACCCAGGAATAAACCGTTTCGGGCCATGTCCTGTACACTGGCGGCCTCAGCAGCCGTTCAGTCATGGGCTGCGCTCCCGTTATCAGTATCAGCGTTTGGATTCCCCCGGCCATGCAAAAAGAAACAGAAATCAAACTCCGCGTCAGCCGCGAGACCCTCGCTGCACTGCGCGAACACCCGTTGCTCAAGAAGCGCAACAAAAGTGGCTGGGAGCGCCTGGAACTGTCGAACCAGTATTTCGATACCCCTGAGCGCGAGCTGGCCCATGCCAAGGTGGCGTTGCGCATCCGTCGTGACGGCGATCAGATCATCCAGACCATGAAGACCCGCGGGCAAAGCGTGGCCGGCCTGTCCGAACGCAACGAGTACAACTGGGACCTGACCAAGGCCAAGCTGGACCTGAAAAAGCTCGAAGGCGATTGCTGGCCCGAGCAACTGACCGAACTGGACAAGAAATCCATCAAGCCGCTGTTCACCACCGATTTCATCCGTGAAAAAGCCGAAATTGCCTGGGGTCGCGGCAAAACCAAAGTCGTGATCGAAGCCGCGCTGGACCTCGGCCAGGTGGTTGCAGGCAAGCAGAAAGAAGAAATCTGCGAGCTGGAGCTTGAGCTGCGCGAGGGCGACCCTGCGGCGCTGCTGGAACTGGCCGCTGAACTGGCTGCAACGCTGCCGTTGATGCCGTGCGACATCAGCAAAGCCGAGCGCGGCTATCGCTTGCTTGATGCCAGCAGTTATTCGCTGAGCCTGCCTGCGCCAACCCTGAACGCAGAAACCCCGCTGGACGACGCCTACTCCGCGCTGGCCTGGCACCTGCTGGGCAGCAGCCAGCGTCTGGCCGAGCAATACCGTTTCAACGGCCACTGGCGCCTGCTGCAGGACTGGGTCGAGATGCTCGGCGAACTGCGCGCCCTGACCAGCAGCCTCGGCCAGGCGGCGCCACGCACTTCGACCGCTCAGCTGCGTACCGCGCTGGATGCGTTGCTGGAAGACTGGCGTCCGCTGGTTCAGGCCGGTCAGGAAGATGCCGATGTCCGTGGTGCAGCCCACGAGCAGTTTCTGGAAGAATTGCAGGACACCCGCTGGGGCGAGTTCTCGCTGAACACCTCACGCTGGTTGCTGGCCCGCAGCTGGACCGCAGAACGCAACACCCGCGGCAACCGCCAGGGTGCTGCGCTGTTGAGCAGCTGGCTGCCCCGTTTGCTGGGTGAAGAAGCGACATCCCTGCAACTGAGCCGTTATCAGCAGCAGCCGGAAGACCTGGCCGAGCAACTGCCGCGCATTGAGCGCATCCAGGCCTGGCTGCACTGGGCCCGCGGCGCGCTGGACCTGCCAGAGCTGGACCGCCTGTACGGCGAACTGCGCAAACTCGAAGAACTGGCCCATCTGGACATCAGCGACGAAATCCTCGATGCCCGCGTGCAACAGGCCATCACCGTCTTCCAGAGCCGCGCGTGGAAGACCTTGTTGCGTTTGTAAGGGCTGGAGGACTCTCGTTCCGGCGTTATGGCTTATCGTTCCCACGCTCCAGCGTGGGAACGCCGTTCCGGACGCTCCGCGTCCGATCTTGAACATGTGGTGCGACCCGAATTTGT
>NZ_JARVSI010000034.1:0-33142 GCF_030209255.1 Pseudomonas sp. CFBP2511
CTGTCGTCTTGCAGTGCCTTGCGTCACGGGACCGCGCAGGCTCACGCGAAAGACCTTGCTCGAAAAAGCGGGGTTGAACAGGGCGCGGGGTGAGTTGGCCATCGACTGGTCGTGCGCGCACGCGGTCGGCATCGAGGCGTTAATAGTATACTTTTTGTCAGCATTTATATGTTAAATAGTTGATTTATCGTGCCGCAAATGAGATACTTATCGCGTCAAAGCAAACCGCTCTGACCCAGGTATCTGGCCCGGATCCAGCGGCGGCAACCGCTCCGGCTAACTGCGAAGGGAACACAGAATGAAAACTTCTAATCAGCTACAAAATGAAACTGTTCAGGCAAGCACGGTCAAGAATTGTGTTTGTGGCCGTTGCGGGGGGGACGCTCACAGATCGTCGTGGGAAGGCGCGGAATGCGGAAGCCATGCCGTTTATAACTGGCAAACCTGCTCAGTGTGCGGGTATCAGAGCGGTGACGTTCCAGACTGGGAATACAATGGTGAAGGTTTCGAGCTGCCCGACGTCGAAGTGACCGCGTATGACGCAGAGATAGCCGCACACATCGCCGAGGAAGAATATTTTGGTCTAGCACCGGTGCTCATGCAAAAGGCCGATTTTCTGGCGCTGGCCCAAGGCTTACGCCGTAGCTCGGCGGCTTAAGCCAGCGATCAAACCTCACATGTTTAATGTTCGAAGTGATGGCCATCGCGCAGCTAGCTGGATACAACGATGCGCCATCTCTCTCTAAGATCGTCGGTCGGCTGGCCTGACCGCCTACCTCCTGGCGACTACGTCAGCTGACCTACGGCCGGATCGGCTTCGCCGATCCGGCTATCGTTCTCTGACATAGCTATCTTCTGGCCCCTCTACTGTGAATCTGCCCAATCAGCTATTAGCTAAAAGATGAGGGCGTGCTCGGCTTCGCCTCATCGGCTGTCGTGAACCAAGCCCCGGCCAAGAGCGCGCCGGGTCTTGGCCCTTCGGGCTTCCATCCTCACGCCTTCGCCCGTTCCGGGCTGCGCACTCCGTTTGCAAACTGCCCGCAGCGCTGACGCGCTCGCTGGCCTGAGCAGCGTCCGGACTCAGTGCCAGGCTCGGGAAATCACCCTGCGCCTGCCCACCGCTCGGGCAAGAAGCCGCCCGATCCGTGGACAGCCGCACCGCTCGCTCTTGGCCTCTTGCGGGCCTCGCTCGCTGGGTGATTTTGCGTGCGCAGCTCAGGCCAGCGAAAAGCGTCTTCGACGACCAAGAGGTGCCCCCTTGGATCCGCACATAAAAACCTCCGGTCGCTCTCCCTGCGCGACCCCCTGCGGGAGTCTTGCAACAGCCGGTGACGGAAGCCTGACAGACTCCGGCTTCGCCTTCGCTAATCAGCCTTCCGTCACCGGCGCTGATTGAACCTCGTTGTCTGTATCCACCTCTACAAAATCTTTTTCGTCGATGAAATGGAGATCACATGCGACACACGCCAGCTTGCCGCCAAGACCGGGTTTACCCCAAACATTGATGCGGCAATTAGGGCAGAGGTACTTGCGCTTGTTCTTCTGGTCGTCTTTGACCTCTGGCGGCAAAAGTCCAGAAGACGTGAGTCCAGGTATATCGATGGTCGGATCATCTGCCCCAGGATCGACTGGATCCCCATCCGGGTCGTACATAGACAAGTTCATAGGAACTCGCTTGGCCACAATATCGATCCACGACAGCATGCGCCCCTGCGCTAACAACTCCTTGCACGCGACGTCAAACGGGCCGCCCTCAATGATGTAGTGAGTCATTTTCTGCCCAACGCGTTTTCCACCAGGTTCGCCGGTGTCGCTCGGCATCAAACCGACAGACTCCATTTTGTTAGCCCATTCCTTGTTGTGGTACCCGCCTCTCGACTTCTTCCCGAATAGGTCCTGCCACTGATGAACCTGTTCATGCACCACTGTAGAGAGAGTCTGTTCGACCCTGCGGAAGGCAAAATATGCTGGATTCAACGCCAGTTCATCACTCTTGCCCTCCCCATTCCTGCGCAAAAATCTGGACGGAGAGTAGTACCCAAACGTATGGCTCTTGCGCTGCAGAGTGAACAAGCAACCCGGCAGCTGGCCACCAAATAAACGGTCATTGAAAAAGTCGTATGCCCCTTGAATCTCCTCGTATAGCTCTTCACTCGGTTTGGTCATGTGGACTCCAGTTCTCGCATGCGAGAAAGCCCCCCGTTTGTGATTACCCGGCGGTCTTGAGTGGGGGCATCCTCAAAACCATCTGTATCGTACGATACAGATTATCCCCTAAAATGGGCCCCTCACAGGCCCATCGCCCAACGAGCACCCAAGTACCCGCCTCCTACTCCTGCAGCTACCGCAGTGAGTACGCCAATAATCAAAAACTGCACCAAGCGTTGCTTTAGTTGCTTAGTCGACAGCAACAGCGCAAGCCCGCCCCGGTTCAGCTCATTACCGATCCTCGCGGTGGCTGTTTTGGCAGCTTGCAACAGCTCCAATTGCCCGCGTTCAAGCACAGATTCGAAGTTCATCTGGGTCTGCAACAACGCTTTACCGGCAGCGTCACGAATGGCCTGCTCAATCTCCGTGCGCATGTCGCTGGAGACCTGGTCAAGTTTCGACACCAGACCGTCTATCTCTTCAAGCATCTGAACGGCCAGCGCTTCGCGCTGGGTCGTTGGGTCTTTACCGGCCATAACCTACCTCACTTCGCTTTGACACCAAAAAGCACGCGGTACACTTCGTCGAGATTCGCCCACGCAGATAGCGCCAACCTTTTGACCGAAACCATCTGTACGGCGCGCGCTTTGTCTTCGTCTGAAACGCCGTCGCGCATGATCTGCCTGTAGTCAGTGTCATCGATCATGACTTCTGCGATGTTCTTCTTCATAACCCGCAGGCGTTCAAACACCTCATTCTTGAATATCACTGCGCCAGGCTTGAGCGTGAATTTTTTCTCTAGCGCATGGAACCCAAAAATCGGGCTAAACGTTTCCTCCAAGTCGTCGACATCATCAGGCTCGACCTTATTGAACACCACCAAGATTCGTTTGGCCGGTACTCCCAGGGCTGACAGCGTTTTGATCGTGTTAATCGTGTCGGTCTGTTGCTTCTTTTCCGACACCGTAGGAACGAGGAAATAATCGAAGTCTTCGTGCGATCCAGCGAACTGGCTCATGTGCTTCATGAAGACCTCAACGTTCGATGCGCCAACATCGACGATTGCATCATCGTGGGTCATGAGCCATTCGGACAGATCAGCAAACTGGCGACCCTTCATGCGCTCAATCGACTCAGAATCGTCTGCTGCACCAGAGTTGATGGTTTCGATTTCAAACCGAGGCGCTTTCATGCGAGGCCACAGGAACTGCTCCGCACACATAGTCTTGCCTGGGTTGCCCGTGAAATTGATCACTGCGACTTTAGTCATTTGTCTCTCCATTTGCGTTTAGGTTTGCCCGCCGCTTCATACCGGGCCATCTCTCCGGCGTTAACATCTTCGCCGGGATTCATCAGTTTCGACAAAGACCCGAATACAACAGGCCCTGTCGGTCGTGCATCAGAACCCTCGGCCTCATCATCTGTATCGTACGATACATTTCCCGAGACCCTAGGTGCCGACGGCTCCTGCTTGTCCAGCTCACTGCCAACGCTCGCCCCATTGTGATCTGACTTGAGCGTTTTCCTGTACCGATACAGGTAGGTCTTGAATGTGCGGTCGTTCACCACAATCCCCGACTTAGCCAAAACTTCGCGCACTGCAGCATGCGTCGCGCCAGCTCTAAGCTGCTCCTCGATCACCGGCATCACTTGGCGCACTTTCGCTGCCATCGTAGCTGGTTCGATCTGCCTCAGTGCTGATTCCAACTCCTTACGTGCCATTGTAGCCACCCACAGTCGTCTCTACGTCTACCTTCAGTATACCCTCTGCCCCCCTTCTGTCTACCTCTAGTAACCCTTCTGTACACCTCTCGTCTCCCTACAGATGCCTTCCTGTAGCAACCCTCTCCCAAAGCCCTACGGCCTTCGGCCTACCCAGTAAATACGCCCTTTCAAAAGCATGAATTCTGCTCCTTAACAGGATCAGAATATCAATACACATCACGCACCTCCCTTGCGGGAGGGCAAAGCCGCGCTGCGCTTGGCTTACAGAGCATTTCGCTTTTTTTCACTGTGATACACAGGTATCACAATACACCTATATAACGAAGCATCTACGGCACTTTTGCGTATTACAGTCGGTATACATTACCATATTCAACACTAAAGCACGCTTCGTGCGCTTTTTTTACACATCAGGAGAGGGGATATCGTGCCCAAGACACTACCCATAAGACTGACTGACGAGCAGACCAGAAGACTGGAGGAAGGTGCAGCTCTGGCCGGTTACAAGCACGTATCCACCTATGCACGGGATCGACTTTTCAGTTTGATCGAGCAAGACAAGTCCCAGGACCAGGTAGCTCACTGGGCAACAATGCAAAAGATCGAATACCAGCTCGATAGCATCGAGCAAAGCCAAGCGGTACAGCAGACCCTGATGGCTGCAACCCTATACCTGATCCGCGAGAACTCATCGACGGGAGTAAGAAACGGTCTGCGTGCGCAACTGAAATCACTGGGCGCGTCGACACAGATCCTCGACGCACTGTTGCCCGATCTGGCTTCGGACATAGAACGAATTTCAGGAGACGAATGAATGCACAGACAAGAAGTTGCGAGCGCAAGCATGATTTTTGGTTTTGGACTGCCGCTCGCCGGATGGGCCGCAGGTGCCTACCTGGAACAGATGCCTTTCCTTCCCTTCCCGGCCGGTTTGAGGTCGACCATCCACGAAACATGGCATAACCCGGTGATGGCATCCTCGACAGTAGCCTCGGCAGTGGTGGCCGGTGCGTTGGTTTATTACTTCAACGAATACCTTGACGACGGTTTTCGTGGCGAGCGGTTCGTACAGCATCTGCGTGGTACACGCATGCGAAATTGGCATCATTTGAAAACACGGATCAACAGTCGCAACGCAAAAACAAATCGTGAGCGTCGATCCAAGAAGCTGGAAAAGCTCGATCCGGTCATGATCGGTCGCGTGCCAATGCCGCTGCATCTCGAAGACAGAAACACAATGATCTGCGCGTCTATCGGTGCGGGTAAATCCGTGACAATGGAGGGGATGATAGCGTCGTCGCTAAAACGCGGTGACAAGATGGCGGTCGTTGATCCAAACGGGACGTTTTATTCAAAATTCGGGTTCAAAGGGGACATCATTCTGAATCCCTTTGACACCCGAACAGCTGGCTGGACTTTGTTCAACGAGATCAAGGGTGTTCACGACTTCGACAGGATGGCCAAGTCGGTCATTCCTCCGCAAGTTGAAGCAGATAGCGAACAATGGTGCTCGTATGCACGCGACGTGCTGGCTGACACCATGCGAAAACTGGTTGAAACGGGCAATCCAAGCCAGGACACATTAGTCAACATTTTGGTACGCGAGGACGGAGAAACGATCCGGGCGTTCCTGGCCAACACGGACTCGCAGGGCTATTTCAGGGACAACGCGGAAAAAGCCGTCGCGAGTATTCAGTTCATGATGAACAAATATGTGCGTCCGTTGCGCTTCATGAGCAAGGGTGATTTCTCATTGCACCGATGGGTTCACGATCCAGATGCTGGGAACTTGTTTATCACGTGGCGGGAGGACATGCGGGCTACCATGCAGCCGTTGGTGGCCATGTGGATCGATACCATCTGCGCAACCATCCTCAGCTACGAGCCAATGACAGGCAAACGGCTTTGGTTGTACCTCGATGAGCTGCAGTCGATCGGCAAGCTTGAGTCGTTCGTTCCTGCAGCGACCAAAGGTCGGAAACACGGGCTTCGGATTGTAGGGACTATTCAGGACTGGTCACAGCTGAATGAAAATTACGGGATTGAATCTGCCAAAACGCTGCTCTCATGCTTCCGTAACTACGTCATCTTGGCAGCTGCGAACGCAGAAACTGCCCTAATGGCGCAGCGCGTGCTTGGCAAACAGGAGGTACGTCGCATGAGAACGTCAATGACAGCAGGGAGGCCGACGCGAGCTGCCGAAATCAGAGAAGAATTTGTCGTAATGGACTCGGAAATATCCAACCTCGATGACTTGGAAGCGTTCGTTTCATTCGGTGAAAGCTACCCCATGGCGCGCATCAAACTGCCCTATGTCAATCATAAGGAACGTAACGCTCCAATCATGATTACCGGCGTGGCCGCATAGGTGTAGCGGCCTGCAATCGAAATGGTCTCGACCTGCAATCATCGCATTTTTCGACCGGGATTAATTGCGTCTATCCGAGCCAGCAGACCGAGATTATTTGCGAATGAACCTGCATTCATCTGATCCGACCTGCAATCGACCGTCATGAACCGGAATTGACTGCGAGTGAGCGCACGCTGTTTCTGTCTCATTCGAGTACACCCTTGCGGGACGCGTGTCTGAGGCGTTTTTTATGTCTCAATAGGGTTGATTTTCATTTTTGATATAGTACTTTCACAAAATCTAGAGCCTAAAGAGACAAAAGCGCTATTGGGGTAGAGGACTGAATCTTGTGACCGCCACTATGGTGCTCTGGAACACAGGGTTTGGGAGTAACGAAACAGAATGTGCACTTAGCCCAGCTCCTGAAGACCACTGTTTGATGGACGCTAAATCATCGGTTTTTCAGTCGCATTTAATCCTGGTCGGTTGCGCTCGATTGCAGGTCGAAGTGGCTGGATGCAGGTTCGTTTGCAGTCAATGCTGGTTCGCAGTGCCGGATAGACGCAATCAATCCCGGTCGAAAAACGCGATGATTGCAGGTCGGTGCCATTTCGATTGCAGGTCGTTACACATAGGGGAACGAATGCTCAATGTGACGCTTATCAAAGGCAACAACGCCTACGCCGCTGCGCACTACTTTTCCGCAGCGGACGACTACTACGCCAAAGACAATATGGGTGAGTGGCAGGGGGTAGGAGCTGAACGCCTAGGACTTGTCGGGGACATTGAGCAAGCGGAGCTTGCTCGCCTGTTGAACGGACGGCTTCCAAACGGCGAAAAGATGCAAACCACTTTTGACGCTGAAAAGAACAGTCGGCGCATGGGGCTGGATCTGACATTTTCCGCGCCAAAATCTGTCTCTATGCAGGCACTCGTTGCCGGCGACAAGGATGTAACAGCTGCACACGACCGTGCCGTGACCAAGGCTCTGCAGCACGTCGAAAAGCTTGCCCAGGCACGCCGCAAAGAGAAAGGGAAATTCATGCGTGAGCGAACCGGGAACTTGGTCATCGGTAAGTTCCGTCACGAAATGAGCCGTGGGAAGGATCCCCAGCTGCACACGCATTCCGTGGTGATGAATATGACACAGCGCAGCGACGGCAAATGGCGAGCGCTGTTCAATGACGACATATTCAAAGTCCAGCACGAAATTGACGCCATGTACAAAGGCCACCTAGCCAGAGAATTGCGCGAGTTGGGGTATGAGATACGCGTACTCGACAACACGGGAAACTTCGAACTGGCACACATATCCCGCGATCAGATCGAAGCATTTTCGAGCCGGAGTAAGGTGATTGAAGATGCGTTAGCGAAGGAAGGAAAAACGCGAGCTGACGCCACAACCCTTGAGAAACAAATCATATCTTTGGCTACACGGCCCAAAAAGGACGAGCGAGACAAGGCGCTTGTTAAGGAATACTGGGTCACGAAGAGTCGCGAGCTGGGCATTGAGTACGGGGATCGAAGCCGACTGGATGGTCGCGAGTACAACCAGTCGACGCCAGGTTCAACAGGTCCACGGCCTTCAAGTACAACCCCACCAAGAAATCCACCAGGAGCCCCACAAGCAGCCCCAGGGTCGACCGATCCAGAAGCGCCAGGTGAGCATCATGCCAATGAACTGCCCGACGGCCTTACGCCAGCACAAGCGGTGGTGCAGTTCGCTATCAACCATTTGACCGAAAGGGAGCAAGTTGTTTCCGGCGATAATCTGCGCACAGTTGCCATGCGTCGAGGCGTCGGCCTCGCTGGGCCTGACGAAGTGGAAAACGAGATTAAGCGCTTGGTCAAACAAGGAACGTTGATCGAATCTGCCCCTGCCTACGTGATGGCAAAGGACGACAACAAAGAGGCCAGCAATGTTGGCGAACCAGTCGTGCTTTCACCTGCAGGCTGGTCCGCACACCTGCAGGAGGTGAAAGGTTGGACAGAATCCAAGGCAAAAAGGTACGTCGCCGAAGCGATCAAACGCGGTTCTTTGGTTGAGTCTGCTAAGCGCTATACAACCCAGAAAGGGCTAAAACGTGAAAAAGCGATCTTGGCCATCGAACGCACCGGCCGTGATCAGGTTACGCCGATCATGCCTCTGGAGCAGGTCAGAAAAGCCCTAGAAGGTACAACGCTCTCTGACGGCCAGCTTGCAGCAGTCGAAACCATTGTCAGCACGTCTAACAGGTTTGTGGGGATTCAGGGTGACGCTGGTACCGGGAAAACCTACTCGGTAGAGCGCGCAGTGCAGCTAATCGAAACGGTAAACAAAGCGGTCGGAAACGGCAATGAAGAAAACGGTTTCAGAATCCTCGCCCTAGCCCCGTATGGTAACCAGGTCGCTGCACTGAAAAACGAAGGACTGGATGCTCACACACTGGCGAGTTTTTTCCACACGAAGGAAAAGAACCTCGATGAGAAAACAATCATCATTCTCGACGAAGCAGGGGTAGTCGGTGCTCGCCAGACGGAACAGCTCATGCGTCTGGTTGAGAAGTCAGGTGCTCGACTGGTTCAGTTGGGTGACACAAAGCAGACCGAGGCGATTGAGGCAGGTAAGCCGTTCGCGCAACTGCAGCAGGCGGGAATGCAGACTGCTCGCATCAGCGAAATCCAGCGGCAAAAGGACCCTATGCTTAAACGAGCTGTAGAGTTCGCTGCAGAAGGTCTGACTAGGAAATCAGTCGAGAACATTGCACACGTAGAAGAGCTTCGATTTGCTGGCGACAGACACAAGGCCATTGTCAATGACTACATGAAGCTCAAGCCCTCGGAGAGGTTAGAAACTCTCATCGTTGCCGGTACCAACAAGGACCGTAAGCAAATCAACGAAATGGCCCGTCATGCTCTCGATCTGGTGGGTAAAGGGCAGAAATACGAGACTTTGAATCGTGTCGACATGACACAAGCAGAACGCCGGTATGCTCCATCATTCAAAAAAGGGATGGTCATACAACCCGAGAAAAACTACCTCAAATTTGGCCTGGTTCGTGGAGCGACCTACACGGTTGATGAAGCCCTGCCAGGAAACATCCTTGTAGTAACCGCCCGGGACGGGACTACATACACTTTAAATCCTCGCGGGGTCACAAAGCTCAGTGTTTATAACGCTGATACGCCAGAGCTGTCGCCCGGCGACGTGATCAGGATAACGCGTCCTAACCCTGCGCTTGATCTAACCAACGGCGACAGAATGCGTGTCGCCTCGCTTGAGCCGGGATACATCCAGCTCGCTTCGCTCAATGAAGTTAATGGCCAGCCTGCACGCACGGTTAAGCTGCCCACAGGTAAGCCTCTGCACCTAGAACATGCGTACGCTGCAACTGTACACAGCGCGCAGGGTTTGACTAATGACAGGGCGTTGGTATCGATCAACACAAAAAGCCGAACCACCTCATTGAACCTATTCTACGTGGCCATCAGCCGTGCCCGGTACGAAGCACGCATCTACGTCGACAACGTCCAAGCGCTCCCAGGTGCCATTTCCAAACGCTACGACAAAACCACGTCGCTGAGCCTGCAGCACGAACGAGAAGCTTTGCGCAAGCAACAGAACAAGGAACGGACAACCAAGGTCGATTCAGCGCTTAGGCAGGGCGAGCTGCAGCGCAAACAAAAAGGTCAGCGTAAAACGCCGGGTGACGGAATGAGCGCAGCAACCTAGATTCACTGAATATCAACACACGCTAAAGAGGAAGTGTGATGGACAACGAAAAACTCACGGTCAAGAACCTTACCAACCTGCTAGCCCCCGCGATCAAGTCCCTGGAATCCATCGACAAGTCGCTATCGATTCTTGCGGATCTGCAGTTAGCTCAGGAGTTCGTCGCGGATCCAGCAACACGAACGAAGCTGTACAGGAAAATGGATAAAGCTCACCACACGCTCGCTTCTACGCAAAAAGCTGTGAGGGATATGACTAAGCGTGACATAAACGGAGGCATGACGCGTGATGCCTACACAGCTGAAAATGGGGCTGAGGCCGCTGCAGAGGAGTACCGCGAATTTGACGAGGCTGTTGAGGCCAACACAGCTGCATACAGGGCGTTGAACCTCATAACTAACATGTATCCGATGTTGGATCGTCTAAACAGACATGCGCCTCGACCTGATCCCACTGACGCTAACGAATGACAGAGTTTGACTGAGCGTCGTAAAAAACCCCGCATAGCGGGGTTTTTTGAGGAGCACAGATTAGGGCTGATTTGTTGCAGAATTTAGCCTTTCCCAATACCTCCCAGTCCTTTTGGTTGAATTTCGTGAGCCTTGGCTTTTAGCTCCATCCGTTCACCGACAATGCCGACATTTGCAGAGAATGAATACTTGATGGCCACGTCTTTGCCCTGGACCATCTGACTCGGATTTGAAAACTGCAGGTTGGCTCGTTGATGTTCAACATGGTGCGTGCGATTTCCATCTTTGACTGCTTGGATGACCATGTCGTTTCGCATCGCAACGATAGGGCCTTCGTAGGTTTTGCCAAGTTCGGGTTTGCCCAGCTGGGGGAAGTCTGCCTTGCTGACAGGCATGCTAAATTCATTTTTTTCTAACGCTAGGGATTCCTTGAAACCGCGCTTGAATTCCTCTGCACCAGGAAGCGAGTCAAATGGCAGATTTTTATACACCTGGCCTCTGTCGCTACCAGCATCGGCGTACAACTTAGCCTTACCCTCTGGCGTCTGATAAATGACGGTTGAATCCGCAGCATTAGCTGCCTTGTGCCATGCCGCTCCGGCCTTTGCCGGGTCCGAGAACTCCTGCCCAGCTTTACCCTTTTCGAACACGTGGTATTTGATAGCGCCGCTCTTCTCTTCCATCACTATTCTCCGGTCTTCAATACTGAGGTTTGAACGCTTGCCCCTGATCCCATCGACTTTGCCAGTGTGATAGGTACTGTTCGGCAAGATCTGGGTCATTCCAAACGACCAACGCATTTTCGCTGTTGCTTTTGGCAGCTGCGGCTGTGTAGTTAAAGCTACCGGTTTCGACTGCCTTGCCGTCCACCACAATAAATTTGTCATGGTGAATGGGATAGGTGCCCACGGTGCGTGTGGGTATACCGGCCTTGTACAGGAGGCTCAACGCATGTCGTCCAGCGCGGGCTGCATTGCCCTCAAGATTGCCGCGTTGATCTGCAACCACAGCAACGTCAACACCTCTAGTTTTGGCCGCTATGAGCGCTTTGACCACGTCCGGGCTGGTAAACATGTAAGCCGATAGCCTAACTGAACTGGTTGCAGACTGAATTGTTCTCAGCACCAGCTCGCGCGCGGTGCCCTCCGGAGAAAATCCGACCTCGATGCGGCGGGCTCCGTCTGCGGTTGCAAGAATTGATTCGGGCTGGGTCGCCTGATCAGCTGCAGCGAAAGGCATGGCTATGCCAAACAGAAAGGCAAAGCCTAGGGTATTCAGGAAGGGCCATTTAGAATCCACGGAAAATCCTCCCCCATTTATCGTTAGCCTCCCCGGCCCCCTTCTGATCCTCAGCACACTGGGCAACAAAATCACCACGGGCGGACGCGGTTCTCGATGGACTGAATTTACCCTTCTTATATTTCACAATTCCGAAATACTGATTGACGTATTTATCGCAGTCACCATCCCGAGTCATACCCAACAAGCACAACACCGCACCACATGCATCCTGATCACTTTTCTCACCATAGGTATAGTCGGTAGGCGGCTGTTCAGAGGCATGGGCGATGCCCGCAAACAGAAATGGCAAAACCGATGCCATGAAGAATTTTGTCATTGAAACCCCCTTTTCTCGCGTGCGAGAAATCAATTTACGATTTGAACAAACGACTGTTGGGCAGCTGAATTCGGCTCAGAGCGTTCAGGGAAAGTCGTCGTTGCGGATGCGGCGTCCTGATCAAATGACTTGAACTGGCGCTCGGCTTGAGCCGACGAAGGATCATCGCCAGTGTCCAGCTGGACCTGGATTTGTGGTTTTGAATCTTGCGCAGGCTGTGCCTGTTTTGGAGGTAACGGTTGACCGTTTTCGTCAGCGAAGGTCAGCCACTGGCCCTCCGGCCTATTAGACGGCCTTCTGGCGCGCTCTCGGGCCTTTGAGGCAGAAACCTTTGGCTCACTCACAGGGTAAGCCTGATCGCCGCTCTGCGCGGTTATAGAAGGCACTACAGCAGAGGGCTTATCAAGAATCACAGGGATCGCCTGATCGCTCGCTAGCGACGCTATCAACGGAACCACAGGATCCTGTGAGGCATACGTTTGCGCCTGAGAAATGACCTTTTCAACGTACGAGAGATCACCAGGCTTATCAGCAGAGAAACCTCTGATTTCATTACCGCTGTAATATCTCGACGTTGCTTTAAGTAATGCCTCATGCGGGTTCGTGCTCGTTTTCAAAGCGTCGACGTAATACTGGGTAAGGAGCTTGCTACTCGCCTGCAGGTTGCGACAGGGGTGAAAAACGTCTTCGTAGCTCAGTCCGCCGGCACGCATGTTTGTCACCAGCAGCTGACCAAGCCCCATTGAGTACCGTAATCCGTCGCGCTCTAGTTGTTGCGCAGTAGCAATCGCTTCAGCAAGGGATTTTGGCTGTCGCTCAAGATGACCTCCGACAACACCAATCGCATACGGATTGAACGACGACTCATTGCCCACAAGACCTTTCAAGGTAGTCACATGAACGGACTGTGCACATTTGGCAGCAAGCTCGGAAAATCGCTGCGGCGAAGCATCCTCGGCGGATGCCGAGGATGCGAACACAGCTATGCCCAACACAGCGACGGAGAACTTAGGCAGCTTTTGCATATTGCACCTCTGAGATGTAACGGCGACCGTCGAACCCGTATTCCCACTGGATCACCACGTCGATGAGTTGACGGGAATACTCGATTAGCTGGTCTGTGCTCATGTCTGCACCGCCACGGGATGCCATCGATGCCAATCGGTCGAACATCAGTTTGGGGGAATCAGCGTGAATTGAGCTGATCGAACCACTATGGCCAGTGTTCATAAGCTCCAGATAAGGGAAAGCTTCGCCTCCGCGGAGTTCGCCCATAATCGCTCTGTCTGGAGTCAGACGCAGGATCGATTCCAGCAGGTCGAAAGGTGTTACCTGTGCTTTGCCCTGATTCCCACGCGAGTAGAGAAGATGAACGACGTTCTTCATCTTGGTCTTGATTTCCCTTGCATCCTCGATCGTAACCAATCGTTCGTGTTCGTCTACGTGCTGCATCAAGCTATTGAGATACGTCGTCTTACCGGCGTTAGTACCGGCAGAAACCATGATGTTCTTGCGAGCTTTCACAATCCCTTTGAAGAACTCTTTCCATTGTTTGCGCTTGTAAAGTTCGATCAAATGGTCATCGCTATACTGACCGCCTGGACGTGGCTCGTTGATATGTGCGAAAGCGCCCATGCTCTCGTACTCATCAAGGGTAATTTGGTTGATACCCGGTTTACGGATACAAACGATCCCACCAACGTGCTGTTCCACTGCGGGAGCGAGTACAACCTGTACGCGGTAGTCCCCCCTTTCATTCTCCGGCACACCGGGGTCCAAATTGATTGGAATCCGACCGGAAAGAATCGGCTTGTAGGTATCGACCTTCTGGTCAGTGTGAGCGGCAATCAGTTCCGCCAGGGACTTGATCATGGGGACCGTAATACCCTCGACCACA
The DNA here is from genome assembly GCF_030209255.1 of Pseudomonas sp. CFBP2511. NCBI lineage: Bacteria > Pseudomonadati > Pseudomonadota > Gammaproteobacteria > Pseudomonadales > Pseudomonadaceae > Pseudomonas > Pseudomonas sp. CFBP2511. The sequence goes on from NZ_JARVSI010000034.1 coordinate 13,921, forward strand.
ACCGGTTTCATGAACCGGCTGCCTCGGAACCCTGCCCAGACGTTATCAGGGCCGTTAACGGCAATCTCTGTCACGTCTGGGTCATCCAGCAACGTAACCAGAGATTCCAGCTTGCGCCGGAAAGAGGCAATCTCGGACATTCTACTTCCTCAGTTGATCAGCTTTACGCCGCCGCTTTGGGCCTGTTCGGCCTCTTCGGCATACTGTTTGGAGAAATCCAGATCACGCTGCAGATAGATAACTACGCGTGAACCGTGAGGTACCGTCACGGTCGGCTGAATATTGGCGTAACGACTCAAGATGGTGTTGGAGGATTCAGCAGCAGCTTCCTGCACCTGTGAGCGGTATTGTGAGGCCGAGTTTTCTTGGTCTGTGGACGAAACGCCGCTGTTTGATGCACCAGCTCCGATAATAGAAACAGCAGTTGCCACACCGAAAATCTGCGCCCAATGATTGTTTACTACGCCACCTTGCCCAGCAGATCCGAGTTGATCAGTACCAGCACTGTCGATAGCAATTTCCATTGCTCGACGACCATGGAGCTTAGGTATACGTAGCCAGTTCCAAATAGTGAAAAGGCGTTCCTGGCCGGGTTGAAGACTGGCGTTGTAGCTCCCGCAGATCGAGGAACCCCACGGTATAAGGACACGTCGGCCTTCGGCTGCGTAGACATCTTGCGCAATGCTGACGCAAATCTGACCGGGCAAAGAGCTTTGAGCACGCGGCTGCAAGGTGCCTTCAATAACGGCACCTTGAAGAACTTTGAACTCGAGGTTTTCCATGGCACGTGCTTCGGATACCGGAACACCACTTGAATAGGTCGACGCTGCAAAGCTGTCGTTTGGATTCTGTGAAGCACGGCCAGCACCACGACCGCCACCACTCAACGAGCCTGCCCCCCCCTGTTGGCCAGCAGCAGGATCCTGCTGGGGTCCATCTTCATTGACGGACGAGAAAATCGCAGAGCGCTGACGTGCCGCGAGCATTTTTTTACGCTCAAGCTCTTCCTGCAGTGCGATGGCCTGACGACGCTTTTCAGCATCACTCATTCCGCCTTGCTGCTGCTGCCGATCAACGGTTGAGCGAGGTGTAGCTGCAGGTGCGCCAGGCTCACCATCATTGGTCACTGGTGCTACCTTTGCAGCCTCACGTTTTGGCGTAGGGTTTTGGACCTTGCGGCGCTCAGCAGCTACGACCTCATCGGCTCTTTTTTCTGCCTGTTTTGAGTCGGTTGGTTCATGCTTTAGCCACCAGACAAAACCCAAAGCCGCAGCAGCCATAACCACGATAGCGATACCACTGAGTTTGCTGTTGCCTTTTGTTCCTTGCAGCATCGATCCCGACTGAGACTCTTTCCACTCGGCGATTTCTTCGTCCCGGGATTTCTCAGGGGGAGTGTTTCCCGGTTGGTTTGGTTCGTTTGCCATGCTTATGCACCTCCACCATCGCGGGTACTGCGAGTCACTGTGCGTTTGTAAGGGTTTGATAGATTCTCAACACATATGTACGAATTTCCGTCACGCAGCACGAACATGCTGGATAGCCTTTTCACGACCCAGTAATCACCCTCTCTTTGAGCGTTAACCATTGCCTCAGTGCCGTCGGGCAGTACGCGATAAAACTGAGGTAGATCTGCCCCCTTCTTCATCAAAAATTTAGTGAACTGCCCGTCGTCCATGACCCCTTGAAGGCCAATAGCTTCCTTGTCCCCGGAATAGCCATAGTTGATGTTCGGGGACGATGGTGTACCCGCACTGACCACTGGCTTCGTGGTAGCAGTGTCAGGAATCTCCTTGATAGTGGTGATTTTCGTGCTTGGATATACGAATCGAACCAGATATGACTGACCGGTCTTCTGCTTTTGGCTGGTCAGCTGGAAGTAATACGTTCGTTTGGTGGTGATGATCGTCATGTTGGTGTTGGCATCGTCCTCAACGGGCTTGAGGAATACGCGGTTGCGATAAGGCAGCTGCTGCCAGGCAATCGTATCGCCTAGGGCGACCACCTTGACCATTTCATCATTTTCAAACTCGATAGATGTTTGATATCCGTAAGTGCCAACCAGCTCATAAACCTGATTAGGATCGTACGCAACTTGTTTAACCCTCGTATCCGTAGACAACGATTTTGGAAGTCTGGCAGCGTGTGTCGAAAAAGCGCACAGCGACAAACTCAGGGCAATAGCAGTCGGTAAAACGAACTGTTTTTTCATGGTTAAATTCCTTGTCGCGTTATAAATGCTAGCGGCTGATTTCTTCGCTTTTTCTGTACAACGTAGCCAGAGTGCCAAATGGGTTTTCCCATCGATCACCCAGCTCACGTGGAACGAGCGTGTGCGCGACTTTCACTGTCGCAAGGTACGAAGTGACTTTTGCTTCTTTGTCACCCCACTTGTGGTGCGTCGACTTGAACGCAATCTGATACTCATCACCGATTTTGTTCATTCGAACAGGTTGGGCCTCTACCCAATCGTTCTCCCCCAGGAATGCATAAGGGTTCACAGGATTATCCGGGCTGATTTCTGCCTCGTATTCTCTGGCGGTCGTGGGGGTCAGATAGATGTGGCAGGTATCAGACAGCTGCTGCTTGCGGCGTGGATCAAAGGTGTTGCAGGACCGGATGAAGTCAAGCAATACCTTTTCGATCACGGCTTGCTCTTGGTCGACGTTGTCCTTCGTGATGACGCGTTGTTTCAACACTTCGCCGTGTTCGTCGATGACGGTGACTACCGGTATGAAGGTTTTCGAATCAGCTAGAACAGCGACAGCCAGAGCAAGAGCAATCATGCCCGTGCCCATAAACCCGACGATCCAGTAGCCTCGATTACGTTCTTGAGTTGTTTTGGCGTGCCCGAGCGCACGTTTGCGACGAGCGATTTCAGTTTTAGAAAAATCTTTATCCATTACTTGCCCATCCCAACAGAGCGCAAAGCCATCATTACGAGTGAAGATCCTTGAACGGTTGCTCCCGAAGCCAAGGATGCTGCCCAACCTCGTACTTGCAGCATGCAAATAATTAGAAGCCCTTCTACGATTACCAAGGTCCCCCATTGTTGAGCGGTAATAAGTGCCGCATCGGAAACCGTCGCAGCGGTTGCGGCCTCATTGATCGCATCGCCGAAGACTGAGTAACCAAAACGGACAATGGCAATTGAGAGAATATAGATGAACGAGAAGTTGAGCATTTTACCCGCCCAATTCATTGTCCACTGACGAGTCCCTTCAAAGAACACGAAGCCAATAATCGTCGGGAAAACGCACATGATTATTGCTGCACCGAACTTGGCAATGAGCATGTTCATTACCGCAACGATGAACAGAATGCAGTTCACGGCAAAGAGGCCTGCGCCCATGATGATCATAGCGAACTGTCTCCAGTTGACATTCATCAGCATGCTTGCAACCTTGCCTATATCGACATAGAGCGCATCCAGCATGGACGTACTGTTCACACCATTGCTCATGATTTGTGCCGAAATAGTTTCGGTCCAGGTACCCCAGATCCCATACAGAAAAGAACCACCAGCAGACCAGTTCAACGTTGTGAAGACCAACGTCGTCAGCATTGCCCGTTTAACAATGTCCCAGAGAGCAACAGCAGCCCTGCCGTTGTACATCTGGAGGCCCAGCGTGACCCAGTACGCCACCGCGACCAACCACACAATGGGTTCAACCAAGGCCGCTATCTTAGGGAACACCTCGGCCACAAAGGCAGTAGTGACTTCGTCAGTAGCCCCGATCAAGCCTTTGAGGGTTAAGTCCGCCATGGATTCGATGCCCCGTACACGGTTTTGAAGTGCGAAATCACTTCGGGTGAACGGAAATCTTCATCACGGACGGTTTCACCAGTCTGAGCTTTGATTTCCTGAGCCGTTTTCTGCATACAGCCTTGGATCAGGGAGCCCTTGTAAGACGGGGATTTCATGTAAATCTCAGCGAAACATGTGCCGGGGAACCACGCAGCTACATCCTGCTTTGTCGCTTTCAGCAGAGGATTACCACCGCTGGCAACAATCGACGTTCCATCAGGTTTGCTGTCGACAAAGGTCATGGACGTGGTGTTCACGTAAATGATCGAGCCGACAGCAAAGACCGCGACAAGGACACAGACCGTGTTCCGCGCAGTAAAGAACTTAAGCATTGCGGGCCTCCTTGGCATCAATAACGAACGGTTTGAAATCACAGGCGCATGGAGACTTGTCGATCTTGCCACTGTTCGTTACACAGCCAGAGACACTGGCTACAACGACAGCCAGAATCAGTATCTTGCCGAATTTCCAAACCACCCAAAGCGGCGCCCATGCAGGGAAGGTGATGACTTTGAGAAGTAGCCAAATTGCTTTCATGTGAACTCCTTTTTTCTCGCGTGCGAGAATTAGTCTTCTTTCCAGCGGAAGAACTGCTCGTTCTGCGAAGTAGACTGATTTTCTTGGTTGGCAAGGTTGGCTTGCAGATTCATGTTCAACGCCGTCATTTTTGATTGCGCTGACTGGAGCATGCCGTTTTCGGCAGCAATCCTGTTTTGTAGGTCCGCCGCATCCTTGCTATTCGTGGTGCTGTCTACCTGTGAAGAGAGTGTGCCGAGGTTGTTAAGATGCACCTGAACTTCGCTATAAAGAGCATCACCCGCTGACATGGCAGCTACGACCGAGTTAGAACTCAGCTGGTAGTCACGGGCGCGATTTCCGTCAGGATTTGAAAACAGTTCTTGAGGGAGAGTGTTGATCAGCTCCTCATAAAACGATTGCTTGCTCCCATACGCCCCGGAATTCTGACGAGAAACAACCTCCTGCCACGATCCAGGGACAACTGAAGCTGAATCGATCGATCGGTCCAACCCGATAGAGCCCCGACCATACGTGCCCTGCGTGTTGTTCAGAATGTCCGTTTGAGTTTCATATTGCTGCTTGAGCATCTTGTATTGGTCCTGCAGCTCACGGAGGTTCTGTGCAAGCGCAGCCCACGTTCCAGCATCACCGGTTGGAACACCGGTAAATGCGCTCGCTTGGCCTGTGAGTGCCGCTGTAATGGCGACAGCCAAGCCCAGTTTTTTCATTACCTTGATCATCGAACAGCCCTCAAGTTATGGGTGTTTTTCGCCTTCGCTTCTTGCATGAATACGGGAACCCAGACGGAAGGTTCATCCGTACCGAGTCGCTCGATAATTGATTCCATCAGAGCGACACCTACATCATTCGAAGACAACACCGGGATGAAATCGGAAAGGTCTTCGTCAGGCTTATCAGAAGAAAGATCAAAACAAGCACGGATAGATTCTTGGCCGCGACGAATTAGGAACTTTCTTTCTTTCGGGTCAAGCTTACGAAGCCATTCACGCTCAACGACCGTCAGATTCTGGTGGTCCTCGTCTTTTACGGTGTCGTTAGCAAGGTAGATCTTCGTAACGGTCTGCTTATCGATAGAGTCCGTTTCGCTGTGGAAGTACTTGGCATCAGGCGTCACGAATATAAGAATTCCATTTTTACGACGGATCTGCATGATGAAGCTGTCGATTCGCTTGCGCCAAAACTCGTTCTTGACAAGGTTCTGCCCTTCCTCAAGCACGAGGATAAAGGGTCTGCCATCCATGGCGAGTTCGATACGGTGAAGCGGATAACTCATAACGACCGCAAGCTCAGGCCGAGCCTCTTGGTTTTTCAGCAGCTCCATCATTTCGAAGCAGTAGTGCCGAGATTTGGTCAAGTCGATGTTGTCGTTTTCGTTATCAAATACACCAGCATTAGCCCCAGTGATCCCCTTGGCTCCATGCCATATGGCCATGCTGTCTGCCAGCTCGCCGTTTCCGTAAGTCCAAACAATGTTGCGCAGGCGACGGTCCACAAAGGGCAGATCGTAGTTTTCGTCCACGGCATTTTTGAACCGTTTGATGTGATCCTCTGTCGTCGGGTTCTTTGGCGACGCATAGCACTCGCGCATGAGGATCTGCAGGTCAACCAGGTATGCACGGTTCTGAGGGGTATCGGGTAGCTTGAACGGGTTCCAGTGCATACAGGCGTGTGGTGATAGGAGCGTGTGGACCCCGCCCATCGCCTTCATGAACACTTTCGCACCGAACTTGTTATCGAACCAGTACACGACAGGGAAAGCTTTATCAGCCTCGCTAACCAGCTCAGCCAGGAGCGTTGTTTTGCCGGACCCAGTGTCGGCAGACAAGCCCATGTGCCCTGCGACCATACCTTCCATTTCCCGATGGAAATTGAAGTTGTACTGGGTACCACTCTCAGTCTCAAAAGCGGTGATGGCATGACCCCACAGATTGCCCTCGCGGCGACCCCGAGCGAAGTTGTGCAGTGATACGAAACCCGCGAAGTTTCCAGACTTGATCTTGCCTCGACGGCCTATAAGTGCGTCTTGCTGGCCGGGAAGCTGGGACCAGAAAAACGTTTCCATCGCAAACCATTCGCGCACTGGTTTGACGTTCATATCGACAAAGCAGCCCTCAACGAGGCCAACCGCGTGATCAAGGGTTCGCATGTTCTCTTTTCGGTTCTCATCATTGACCATCGGCAGCGACGGTACATGTATAAAGATAGTCAGGTGATGAGCACCATTTACAGAATCGCCACGGCGGAGGGCTCGAATACCTTCCGTCAGCTCTTTGCTGTCGTCCTCAGATATCTTGTGAGGGTCTGCAACCGTAATGCGCCGAGTCTCATCCATCATCGCGGACTCAGATTCGATGCGGTTCAGGAAAAAGAACGACTGAGTGATGATGAACTCGACAGGCTGCTGCATGAACTTGTCCATCATGCGGGACGGTGTTCTGCGCGGCCATTCCCCCATGCTCAACATCGCGCCGATCCGTGCATCAGTATTACCTCTGACTTCGCACATGTTGGACAAAATGCGGAAATTCAGACGCGCATACGGCAGTGATTCCTTGATCGCCAGTTCAGTTACAGGAATTTTCCTGTACGACAGGTTGATCAGGTAATTAAAGAAGCTGCTGATTTCGCAGAATTCTTCTCCGAGATAATCGACGAATTCGTCCTCGGCGTATTCTTCATGATCGCCAAGGTTCTCTTTGAAATTGTCCCAGTCCCAGAGGAACCGTTTTACCGATTGATAAGCAGTTTCGCGGTCAATTTTGCCGTTGGTAGCTACTGGGTGACGCTGTATGCGTAGGCGCTTGACGCCGTAGTCGGAAAGCCCTCGCATAACCAAATTCGAAGCCTTGTAAAGACCATCAGCCATACGCTCTAACGATTCTTCTTCGTTTTGGCTGGACGAATTCCCTGTGATCAACGCGATCCCACGATCCAGCAGGCCCGGCACGCCGCCACGGAAACGACGGCGAACCAACGAGATGTATATCTCGTTGACGTAAAATCCGCGACTGGCGTAGCGTTTGCGGAGAGCTTTGTTCAGCGTTCGTGAGAACCAAGTCCCACCCTCACCGTCAGGAAAGTCATAAATCTTGCGGCGGATTACATGGGCGTAGATTGCCAGGTCGCTGCTCGCGACAGTTCGCAGCACCGTATTCCGCCGCTGTTCGAACATCTTGATCTGCTGCGCAGAGAGAGAGTCGAACATCAAACCGTCAATTTTCAGGACTTGAACTAATGCATCGTCGGTGGTTTGGACTGTCTCGTCGTCATAATGAACGTCATAAGGCACCATCTGGCTGACGGTCAACTCATCCAGATCGAGCATAGCCCCCTCGGGATGCTGGATGCCAAGGGACAGGTCCATATTTTTGACGAGTTTCTTGAAGACTTTGTCAACGAGGCGCATAGCTTCTATATCCCCAGATTTTGCGTAAAGGCGATGCTTTCAATGTGCTTGCAGCCTTGAGGACACCGAACAAATAAACATCTTTGCTACAGATCCAGTACGAAGCCACAAACAAAAAGGGCATCAGCAACAACGGGTACAGTGAGCGCAGCAGTAGCGTTAAAAGCACCGGCGAAATAAGGCTGATCAAAATGCTCGACAAGGTGAATGGACCGACCATTGAAGGCCGGGCCATTGCCTGCACAAGCACTTCACCTTCGTCAGGTTCGTGCTCGTCCATGATTTACCTCAACGACGTCTGAGCGCCTTCGCGAATAGAGTCGACAATCGACGGTGCGAAGAACACTAGGAAGATGCCAGCGCATGCCCAGCCGAACTGTCCCCACGACATACGGCCTTGCTTGGCCTGGAAACCACAGAACGCAATCGCAGCGATACCCAGGTAGTAACCGACGTCATAAATCAGGAATGTGACAATGTCCTTGAACATTGATCGAATCGCTGTGAAATCGAGCGCAGCGTTAGCGAACTCGGGGAGCACAGCGAGAGAGAAGAGCGATCCCAGAACGGCGACCTTTGTAGCCTTGGACAGCCAGTCTTGACGCAGAAGCGCCTTATGTGAAGGGGTCTTTTGAGATAGAGCAAATTTCATGGTCTGTGCTGTTTTGGCATTCAACCACGTCCGCCAGTTTCCTCGTTGTAAACTGCCTACGGTGCTTCCCGACTGTTTGGTTTGGACTTGCATACCTTTGCCTCTTTCATCATGACGGGGACTCCCCGTACGTTACTGTTATGACCCGATTGGGGTTGTTAGGGCACGTTTCCCGAATGAAGTCGATTGCCGTGTCCGCGTTGGCAAACAACTTGGTGGCCCCTTTCGCAGTGACGATGCTGAACACCTTCCCGGCTAGAGGGCTGTCGATGATCAGCTCCCATTTGCGTACGCCGTTGGCGTAACGCTCCTTCATGAAAACCCGATAGTCCGGCTGTGCTACTGCGAACGTGGTCAATTGTTGTTTGTCGAGGCTCTGCATCGTTTCCCCTGGGCAGCTGTTGGCTAGATACAGGGGCGATACTGGAGTCCTACGCGTGTTTGATCTAGATCCCACCTCTCATTTCTTCCCTCTTTAGGGTTTTATTAAATGAAACTCTGTTTTCGTGGAACATAATACCATTTTTGATCAACAAAAACAACGTTTCATCGCTAGAAACTTGGATCCACCACGAAAAAAAACCCACAAAATCCCAGCAATCCTGTACCTGGCTGCATCAAAATTCGTGTAAGTAACTGACAGTGCGAGCAAATCCATTTGAGCACTAGATCTGGGCGGGCGAGCGTCCTTGCCGGAGTTACGGATGCCATCAAATTGGCACCCCACGCGCAAAAGACCGCAAGTTTCATTTTTTGCTCATATTTGGTGACGAACGGTAGCTCGCGCCAAAAGAAGCCCGCCAGCGTTGGTGCTGAAAGGATTCACTTTTTCGGTAAATAGCCTACCCAGAACCAGATCGTCTCCGCCGTCGCTCCGAACAGGGGCCTGCCCCTGCGGCCGTTCCGGCCTACCCCGGTTGCTGCACCATTGGACCTGCCGGGACCTGTCGTCTTGCAGTGCCTTGCGTCACGGGACCGCGCAGGCTCACGCGAAAGACCGTGCTCGAAAAAGCGGGGTTGAACAGGGCGCGGGGTGAGTTGGCCATCGACTGGACGTGCGCGCACGCGGTCGGATGGCTGGTTCTCGCACGCGAGAAATAAAAAAAAGAAACCCTTTTAGGGGTTGCATAAAGGGTTTACTTATTGCATCATAAGCCATGTCGAATTTACGGCCCGACCGGAGTACAGCCATGAAAGTAGTAACCGTTACGAACCAGAAAGGCGGAGTGGGTAAGACTGCTATAGCTATCCACCTGTCGATGCTTGCAGGTGAGCAGGAAAAACGCGTTCTTATGCTCGATCTAGATGAAGGTGATCTTTCTTCTTTCTTTCCAGCAACAGATGATGACGATGACACGCAATACCTAATGTCCAGTCATCTGTTTGATGACTCACAAGCCGTCGGCCAGCCTCGTCAGGTTGGCCCGAACATGTGGCTAGTAGAGGCAGATGTACCGTTGTTGGATGTTGACGAAATGCATCTGGACGTCGTACATCGCCTAAAGCACGCCCTAAGTGCTTACAGCGAGAGTTTCGATATATGCATCATCGATACCCCTCCTAATCTGCAGCGGAGAATGGTTGGAGCACTGATCGCTGCCGATTGCGTTGTTTCTCCTTTCAACATCAGCCCGTTCACCTTGGCCCGCATGCCAAAGCTGATGAGAACAATCGAAAACGTTCAGGATGAATACAATCCAAATCTTACTTTTTTGGGCTTTCTTCCAAACATGGTCAACAGCAGGTCCCCTGATGAAATTGATGCGCTCCCAGGTCTTCGAGAGGGCTATGGGGATTTGATTTTTGATGAACAGATCATTTACCGGCCATGCATCAACAAGTCGCTGGGCAACGGGTTGCCCGTCTGGAAACGTGCCAACGGCAGCAGCCAAAGAATAGCTGGGCGTGAGATGAAGTCAGCATGCAACTCGATCCTGTCGAAAATTTGGGCTAATTGAGGGCTCCAAAATGACCAAAGATTCGTCCATGCCAAAGAAAAATGCATTTGCTGGGGCCATCGGTAAGCTGTCTGATTTTCAACGCAAGAAGCCGGTTGTGCATGAAGGTGAACTGATTTTAAAAATCAGCCCCGGACAAGTGGAGTGCAAGCCTCAAATTCGGAAAAAAGGTAACCCCGGTTTAACTGTCGAATCATTGATGGAGTTAGGGGACGATATTGAAGCAAATGGGCAAGAGCAGCCTGCAATTGTCCGTAAACATCCAAACCCGGAAAGTGGGTTTGATTATGAAATGGTTGCGGGTGAACGCAGACAGAGATCGACAGCAATGAAGGGGTTGCTGCTCGATGTCGTAGTACGCGAGTTGACTGATGCGCAGGCTAAACGAATCCAACGCTCTGAAAACGTCCAGAGAGAAGGTCTGACTATGCTCGAAATTGCCTTGGCTTTGAAAGAGGACAAAGACGAGCTAGGCACCCTGCAGAAGGTTGCGGAACTTTGGAACAAGGGCTTGAACTGGGTCGCCGAGCGGTTGAAGTATCTGGAGACAATGGAGCAGGACGGAGTGGGCCGTGCTGCTGTTCTCTCTGGTATCACAGCGGACGTTTCCGTTGTGAACGACCTGCGGCGACTGGAGCAGATCGACCGACCTGCTGCGGATGGTCTTCTGCAACGGGCAGAGGAAAACCCAGAACTGAACTTGCGCGCCGAGGTACGCAGTGAACTGAAAAGAGCTAAAACAAAGCCGTCAGCTAAAACGACCTCAGAACCAAAACGGTCCCCCAAGCCTCAACCCAATACAGCACCTTCTCCGGAGGACTTAATAACCCAACTGAACGAGACGGTTGCAGTGCAGGCTACCCGGATAGAAGCTCTGGAAAACGAGAACACCTACCTAGCCAAAGAGTTAAAAGAACTGCGTGAACAGATGGCTTCCAACTGGACTCCTGAGCAATGAAAGAGGTAACTAAATCAGTCGACCTAGACCATCGCATACCGCTCGATGATTTCGAGCGGTTGCGCGATGCTCCGAACTCGCGGTTGCAAAAGAAGAGCTACGACATCGCTTTTGAAATCCTAGTCGAAGGTAAAAAGTTGACTGCTGTCGCTGCTGCGTATGGGATGACCAGACAACGCGTCAGGTATCTCCGGGACAAAGTGTATTCAGCGTATCTAATGCAGCCTCCAGAGGGCTGGACTTACGCAAACATATGCGCGCCCCAGGAAATGATTGACCGCTTTGTTCGGGAAGCCGATGAAGCGAGAGCACGATATTGGCAGTCCAGAAAGTCCCTCACGATAAAGCAGGAACCCCATGAATAGAATCTATCTATTGGCTGCCATTGTCCTTTTGAACGGCTGCGGCGATAGCGACCAGAAAGCAGGACTCACTACGCCTTACGACTTCCGAACATTCGACAGACAGTTGAATCTGACCGCGCCAGGGTGCGAGCTGAAATCACCATCGGGAGAGTCATTGAATGAAGTATTCAAGAACATTCCTCCAGGGAAAGGCACGTTCCAGCGGGGAACGACCGTTACGCTTGAGTGCTTTCCAATTTTGCCGACCGAGAAGTCCACACTGATAGACCAGTAACGAGCAGTCGCTAAGGAGATAGCTTTGAACATCACCGCATTTTACCAATTGCTGATGAACGAAGATTGGCACACCAGCTGGTCTGACGACCCTTCGGTGTACTGGGCAGGGGAAGTTTCGCATGAGCGCATTCATCAAATGGCTTTGACTCACGGACCAGCTTTTGCGTGGTTGCTCAGTGAGTTCAGAAAGCGGGAATTCAGCGGGCCCGCGTGGGGCACGACTAACCTACCTCACCTACCCCCTCCTACCGAACCTACGATATCGGCTCTGATCGATCTGCGTGCAGACTTTGAGCAGCTGGCATTCGTTTCCGGGGAACAGGACGCATCTTGCATACTGGGAAGGTGCAAATACCTTGGTGCCATCTACCCTTATGGAGACACAGTACCTGCACTGATCAGCAGTGTTGGTGCGCTTAGAAAAATCTGGCGCGAAGGTCAGAATGAGGCTGTCCTGGCACATCAAAGCTTGCGACCTGCAGCAGATCTTGATGAGTTGCTACGCACGCAAACTGAGTCTTTGGATCGCCAAAAACGAGCACTTCAAGGCGACAGAATGGAGGGTGACGTCAATGTCAGCGCCTTGCATCCGACTCTGGGCAGACTTTACTGGCGCTACGTTTATGAAGGCGACTGCAACATGCCTGATTACTACAGCATCACGGATCAAGTAAGGTTAGCACTACAGCTGCCAGAGGATTGGCGCGACGACAAGCATCTTCATTGGATGCACAAGTCGCATCTTAGTGATGTGCTCACAAACGATATGTATGGCGATTACTGGCAGGAAGAGGACGAGGACACTTTTGAGACAATTCATTGCTTTGATGGCCATCTTGCGGATCTTCAAACGCGAAGCGGTCAAAGCGGGCGAGAATTCGTAAATTGGCTTTTGACAGCAGAATGGGTTGATGTTCCGCGACCAAAGAACAACGACGATAGCGAAAGCAGTACCCAGTCGGAAATTGGCTTGTGAGCGAGCAATCCCACATGAAAATTCTCGCACGCGAGAATCTGGTTACTTCGCCTGCACAAGTTGACTGGAGAAAAATAGGCCAGCCACGTTGGTACGACTGCAAGCTTGGAAGAATGAGCGATAAGAAGCTTTCAACGCTAACAGGCGTGTCGTTGCGCGTCATTAGACACCGACGTGAACTATTCGGTATCCAGGTATGGCGGGTAGACATGGCGATAGCACCTTATGAACACTTGCTTGAAACCGAAACAAACGTGCGCATAGCTCAGCTTAGCGGTGTTTCATGGTGGAGCGTCAAAGCATACAGGCTTAGCCGTGGCATAGACCGGGTTCGAAAAACGAAACCAGCCAAAGGTTGTGATTCGGGTCAAGCTCTCCCTCCCGGCCACCCGCTTGCCCCTTTCAGGCCACTCATAGGCATGATTGATGACGCTGCGATTGCCAAAGTAGCAGGAACAAAGAAACAAGCAGTAACTACAGTCAGGATTGAACTGGGTTTGGATGAAGGCGCAAAAATAAAAACGGTATCGCGGAAAAGAACATTGCGCGACTTCGTGGGGCCATTGTTAGGGTACGAGTCGTTGTTCGCCTCTATGTCTGACCTCGGGATAAGTCGCCATGTCGGGGTGAACTTGTCATTAGTTGAAGCTCGCAGACGTGAGCTTAATATCAAACCTTACCGCAAGACATCAAAGTTAGATCCGTACGAACACCTACTAGGGCAGGTGCCGATCAAGCTGCTTAGCAAGCTTGCGGGCATTTCAGAAGCTAGAATTCGCGAGATTAAAGCGCGTCTCGGCAAATAGATTAAAGCGACAGGTAACTCAGGACAAAGGAAATTCGACCATGAGTAAACACATCATTAGCGTACACAGCAAGAAGGCAGAGGGGCCGGTGCGTATACAGCTCGGCTGGGACAAACCCATGTCGGAGTTTTACTTGGTGGTTTTCGTGGAGCCGCCAGAGGGCCAGGAATTCGATGATACCAAGATCGTTTATTCTAGCCTCGATGATCGAAACGCGGACGGCGAGCAGGATCTAGGCTATTTCAAGGGGATCGTCGTCCAGCTCGGTTGCGATGTTCCCGAAGCCCTATGGCGTGCTGCACACCAAGATAGTGAGTTTAACGTCGTCAACAAAATCCATTACTACTCTCCAACTGGAGAAGTAATCCGCGACAGTTCATTTGAGTGAGTATTCAGCAAAAGACAGATCTGGAGGTACAATTATGGTTAAGATTGATGCAGCGGGATACATAGTTATAGCATCTGGTCTCTTTTTCATCGTCGTTATGACAGTCTCAATTTTGCTTTCCATATACCATGGAAAACGGTCTGAAATAGCGATCAAATGGGCAGGTAATGCTGGGCTTTCAGCGCAAATTTTGGGTTTAGCCCTTGCTTGCAGCTCAACAACAATGCCTACCACGCCACTTCTGATATATCTAACAATAGGCATTTACTTTTTCGCTTTAGGACGTTCAATGCGTCTGCTAGAAAAAATGCGCAGAAAACCAGTTGCAACAGAGGAGAACAAGCAATGAATACTGCGGTCCAGGATAGAACGAACGTCATGTGTGGGCTTGAGGCTATTCGCATGCTGTCGCAAATCGCGGAAGCCTGCGCTATGTGCGTTCTTGAGCGAGGACACGACGTTGAGTTGGTTAAGTTTGCAGCGCATTGTTCAGACCGTGCTGAACACATTGCACAGTATCTCATTGACTCTCCCACCACCAGCTGGAGTCTGGATTTTGTGCTGGAAGAGATGTCGTGGCTGATCAAACATGAACTGCTTTTAGAACGCGTCCGGGTTTCGGTGATGCGAACCATTCCAACCGTCGACGATTTAGAAAAATGTAAGCAAAGAAGCCGCCTTATTTGCTCGACAGGCTGTGTTCAGTAAACTACCTTCACACCCTCACTAAAGATGGAGAGTACCTATGTCAACATCAAACGTATGGCTCGAAAAAGCTACAGAATTGAAATCTGCAATCCAGGATAAGGCATTGGCCGAGTATCTCAAAAACAATAGCCAAGCCGATATTGCCCGCATGGCCGGAGAAGGCTTTGTCTCTATCCCGGATCAGACGCAGGCTTCGATAATCAACACCCTTGCCGCAGACCTTGAAGCAAAATTGCAAGGCCACCCTGCCACCTGATTACTCGTCAGCAATGTGTTCAGCAAACGACCGTTTAATGGACACATCGCGAAGCCCTGACCAACGGGGCTTTTTTTTGCCTCTTAATGTCCAGTTTCTTGTTAATATATCTATGTCCAGAAAACCACTGTCAGGTTTAGAATAATGAACACAGCGACACCAACACAGAATCTGATCACTGGTGGGCTCCGTATTGGTTATGCCCGCGTGAGCAAACGCGATCAAAACCTAGACCTACAAATCGATGCGCTGAAAGAGGCGGGCTGCACACGGATCTATCATGAGAAGGTTTCCGGCGCTAATCAGCCACGGCCAGAACAGGAACAGATGCTCAAAGCTTTACGTCCAGGAGACACAGTTGTTATCTGGCAGCTTTCGCGACTGGGAAGAAACCTTGGCGAGTTGATCAGTTTGGTCAACCAGTTCGCCCAAATGGGTGTCGCCTTCTTAGTTCTGACAGAGCGTTATGACACTTCCACCGCACAGGGCAAGCTTTGGTTGAGTTTGTTTGCGACCCTTGCAGAGTATGAACGCGACCGGCTCATCGAGAGGACACATGCGGGCCTTGCAGCAGCTCGCGCACGTGGCCGTGTTGGAGGCAGAAAACCAAAGCTGGGTGAGAAGGAAATACGTGAAATAACTATTTTACTGTCAGACCCGAATATGACCGTCAAGGACGTGGCAGCAAGGTTTGGCGTGTCGCGAACCACCATCTACAAATATCACCCCACGCAGGTCGTGAAGACAGCCGTGGAATAATAGATTAGACGGGGAACAATCATGGCTGACACACACGATGAATTGACTAAAGCTACAGGCATTACCGCTGATTTAGTCATGGAGATAGGTACTTATCACAAAGCCAAAGACATGCGCAGCGTGCAGACTGGGCTTTCCAGTGCGGCCCGCGAATTACGAGCGTTCACCGAACACACGTCTTTGCGCGGACGGCTGGGCACACAGCGTGAATTGTTGACCAACGCTGCTGCGCTCCTTGATTCAATTAAGTACAACGTTGAACACGCCAAAGAGCGCAAGGACCGTACCGAGAAAGCCAAGGCAAAAAAGCGAGCCCTGTGGGAGCGTGAGGCAGACCAGCTGGTTAAAAAACATTTTTCCTTGCCCATGAAATCTGTAACTGAACAATTGCAGGTACTGGAGATATACCTGACAGCTCATGTGATGTTAGGACATATGTTCCTTTTCAAAAACCACCTTGATCTGCGCAAATTGATGCAAGACCAACGTCCGCAGTGGGTGAAGACGACTACTGAATGGCGCAACAGCCAGGTATCAAGTCTGTTGTCTGATTTGCATTATGGTTTTCGAAACTACCTTAGCTGGGACTTGGAAACGACCCCTGCCGAGCGGTTAAAGGAAATGCAGCGACAGCTAGAAGCTATTCGCGCCGAGGTTCTTGCCAGACCTGAATCCGTAGTAACCCTGCGAATTTGGACGGATGAGCTAAAGAGTGCTGCATTCATTAGCACAGCGATGCCTGCTGCCGGTAACTCTAGATAGGAGTAACTGAATGTCTGACAAACGATATGGCGTGACCATCGCACACGGATCCTCAGTCAAGCAGTACAGTGAGCAATTCCAGACTCAGGCCAGTTATGCAGCACCATGGAAAGCTGTGCTGCAGAAAGCGCACAAACAAGCGACTGTCAGCTGCCAATGCCCAGGTACTGGTTGCCGTCTACTCGCTGTCCGGCATATGTCGGATAGCGATTCATTCCACCTTTCCCGTTATCCCCGCACTGGCTCGGAACATGCTCTGGATTGTGTTTACTACTCGCCAGATCCTGATAAGTCGGGGCTCGGTTCGTACAGCAAAGGCGTTGTCGAGGAAACGTCTGAGGGAGATCTCAAGGTCAAGCTCACGCTCTCGCTACGCAAGAAAGAGCCTGCAGACAGCGGACAGTCACCCAAAGGTACAGGCAGCAGCTCGGCCAGCGGAAAAGCGTCAAAACCGGCAATGACACTGCTCGGGCTGTTGCACCTGCTTTGGAGCGAAGCCGGGCTCAATACGTGGTCGCCGGGGATGGCTGGAAAACGCAGCTTGGGCCTTGTACACAGCAGGCTGCAAGACGCTGCAGATCGAATGCTTGCATCGAGAATGCGCATTGGCGATGCGCTTGTCATTGCGGCAGGATCAAAGGGTTTTCAATCCGAGGCCAACGAGCGGAAGGTTAAGAGCGCTATCAAGAACAACCGGCGCTTGCTGGTGATAGCGCCACTTGCAGGGCATACCGAAGACCGGGAGAAGACTGCTGTCCGCTATCTGACCATCACCGGTTTCAATGGCGTACCTCGCATGTTCATGGATGAAGAGATCTGGTCGACCGTTGCTCGCCGTTTCAAGCGTGAGCTGTCGGCCTGGAGGCAAGGACGTAGGGTTTTGGCGATTGTTCAGACAGATCAACCCAGCGAGCCCGGTAAAGCTCAGGCGCTCAATGTCGCGTTGATGGTGGTCAGTGATGAGTGGATCCCGGTCGAATCATCTCATGAAGCTTTGATCGAGGTTAGGCTGCGCGAGGAATCACGCAGGTTCGTCAAACCCTTGCGATTCGACTCCAGCGAAGACCAGGTATTCCCCGACTTCTGGTTGATGGACGCGAGTGTTACTGAATATCCGATGGAGGTCTATGGTAGATCCGATCCAAAGTACCTGGCCCGCAAAGAGGTCAAGGTCAGTTACTACAAGACCCATTACGGCACAAACTGGTGGGCATGGGACGCGAGCAGTGATCCCAAGGGCGAAGCGATACCCGCATTCCCGTCCGCTAAAAGCAGATAGTAATTAGGAGAGCTGTTGATGATACGTTTCGACGACTCGCCCATTAATCGGGCTGGACGGAATTGAGGTGATGAGCAGGCGCAGCCGGAACAGCGCGTCGATTACGTCCAGCTGCCTGCCGGCCAGGCGACTTTCAAGATTTTTGTAAGCCTGCTTTAAATCTTGTTTTAAGAAAAGATCTTATGCTTTTCTTTTATATCTTGTTTTACCCCTGTGGATTAAATCCATAACTCTATGATTCGTATGCTTTTTTACCCATTTTTTTATCCACATTAGGGGAAGGATTCCGGCATTAGAGGGAGGGATTCCGGCTATTAAAGGGGAAGGATTCCGGCTGATAACAGGGAGAGATTCCGGCAATAGAGGGAAGGATTCCGGCTATTATCCCTTTCTTTTCAACAGCTTATGAACAGCTTATCCCCTTTTCTTCGTGGTAAGAGGGAATGAGGTATTGACCCCTTCCCCCTTCCCCTTTACTCTCGTTCCTACACTTACAGGAGTAGAGCTGTGACTGACGTAACTGAGGTTAAGAACAGGGTTTACCAGTCCAACAAACTCATCGAGTCCTCGTACACACTGACGCTTCAGGAAAAACGTCTTGTAATGCTTGCAGCATCGATCCTCCATTCGAAGCATGAACCGCCGAGAGACGGGATCGTGAAGGTCTCTGCAGAAGCGTTTGCATCAGTGTTTGGCGTTGAGGTTAAGCACGCTTACGGGATATTAGCCGAAGCTATCGAGCGCCTTTGGCCCCGAGATATCAAGCGCTTTGAGGGCGGTACAGAAGTAGAGACCATGCGCTGGATCTACAAAAAGAAATATCTGGAAGGCGAAGGGGCCGTCGAAATAGGATTCTCTCCAAGCATCCTGCCGCATCTGACGTTGTTGACCACCGAGTTCACCAGCTACAGGTTGAAGCACATCAGCAACCTGACCAGCCTTTACGCATTTCGGATCTATGAGCTAAGCACGCAGTACAAGAAATTTGGCGTGCGTACATTTGATCTAACAAGACTGCGCGAGCTGCTAAACCTTGAAAATAAGTATCCGAACGTCAAAGACCTGCGTCGTTACGTCTTGGACCCATGCATAGAGGAAATAAGCCAGCATACTGACCTCGGATTATCTCTGGAGGCACAGCGAACGGGTCGCAAAATCACTGGCTTTAAAATCTATATCGAACAAAGCGAACAGCTTCCATTGGGCCTTTGATTCCCGCAAGCAGTAGACGCTTTATGGGGGAAGGATTCCGGCTATGCCATCCGTGCCAGGCCATCGATCCAGCTGCAGCAGTGCCCGACCTAAAGGGGGAAGGATTCCGGCTA
>NZ_JARVSI010000025.1:0-24292 GCF_030209255.1 Pseudomonas sp. CFBP2511
ATCGCCGATGGTAGTGTGGGGTTTCCCCATGTGAGAGTAGGTCATCGTCAAGATTGAATTCCGAAACCCCTCATCGCTCAGGCGATGAGGGGTTTTGTCGTTATGGGCTACTGCTCAGCCAACCGCCCCGGCTGACACCAACATCCACACAGGCAAACACCCACCTCAGGAAATGAAAAAGCCCGCCCAGGCTTTCGCACTGAACGGGCTGCACCAGCAAGGCCTGTATCAGCCAAACAGGCTGCGCACGTTACTCATCGCACCGTCAGCAAACCCCTGAAGAAACCCTTCAAACGCGTCCCCCTCAGGCCCACCCTGAACAGGGTCTGCAACGATTGTCCAACTGGCGACACACGTGTTGTCACCGGTAGCCTCAACCGCCATCGCAGCCCACAGGTTACTGACCGGCAAGCTGGTATGTATCAATGACCAGGTCATGTAATGCGCGTGATCATCCTGGGAATTCAACTGCTCGATCGCCACATTGCCATCCTTGAACAGCTTCTTGCGCACTGAGCGAGGACCTTTGCCGGTGACTTCAGTGCTCTCCAATGCCGGAATAAATGCTTGAAAACCGCCAAAATTGCCCACGATAGCCCACACACTATTGGCATCGCCGCAAACCTCTACAGCCGATACAACGCGGCACATCGTCGGGTTGTTGATCAGTGTGTCGGGCTTTAAATCAATGTGAACATGGTTCATAGACTTCTCCATTAACGTCAGTAGAGGATCGACTCAGATGAAGTCGATTTCTTTCAGGTAATCGCAACCCTTGCGCAGTAGCGCCGGAGTTTTCTGCGGGTATTGCTCGCCCATGCAGCAGACGCCGCTCTGGGTGTTCTGGTACTCGATCATCGAGATGTCGCCGATGTCCTCTTCAAACCCGTCGAGGTAAAAACCCAAAACGCCAAACAAAGCGTTCTGGCTGTCGACACGGCCAAGCTGGGCCTGCCACTGCTCCACGCTGACCAACTCGAAGTCACGTCCAGCCTCGCGGAAGGCTTCCACATAGTTGTTCCAGCTCAAGGGTTCGGGGTTGTGCAGATTGAACACAGCGCGTTCTGGCTGATAACGACTGGCGTGAAAGCCGATGAAGCGCGCCAGAAAGTCCACCGGCATCAGGTCGAAGTTGATAGGGAATTGCGGAACCTGGCCCAGTTGCAGCGACCCCTTGAGCATCAGCATCAGGCGGTTTTTCTGCGGCTGGCACACGCCGGTAACACTGTTGAACGCGATATTGCCGGGACGATAGATGTTCACCCACACGCCTTGATCGCGGGCACGTTGCAGGACCCGCTCAGCGACCCATTTGGACAGGTTATAGCCGTTCTTGATGTAGATCGGCGGGGTAGCCGCCGCCGGTTGTTCAAGCACGTTGCCGGCGGCATCGATGGCGCTGCAGGCCGACAGGGTCGAGACGAAGTTGAAGATCTTCTTGCTGCGCCCCTCACACAGCTTCAGGCATTCAAAGACCGGTGCGACGTTGTCTCTGGCCAGGGTTTCATAGTCCTGAACGTGGTTCACATTGGCCGCGTTGTGCACCAGCACGCCAAACTCACGGTCCAGTCGTTCATATACCGCGTCATCAAGGCCCAGCCTGGGCTTGGTCACATCAGCCGGGTAGACCTTCACCCGACTCAGGTCCAGATGATCCAGCCGATTCTCCCGCAGGGCGTATTCGAAGCGCTGTTGTGCACTTTGCTCCGGGGTTTCCCGGACCAGACAGGCAATCTCGGTCGTTCCCCAATTCAGCAGCGCTTCAACGATGTGCACACCGAGAAAGCCGTTTGCACCGGTAACAATCACCTTATGAACATCACCCAACTGACTGACGGGCAATGTCGTCAGCGGCGTATCTGCATCGGCATCCAGCAGAGCCTGCGCACTGATGGTGTAACCCGCAGTGCCGTCGCTGTCGATCAGGCTGGCCAGTGTCAGCACGGTCGGTGCTTCTATGAAACGGTTGATCGGGATACTGCGCCCGAACCGCTCGCGAATGCCCAGCAACAGGCGTGACAACAGGATCGAATGGCCACCCAGATTGAAAAAGCTCTCGTCTGTCGAGATGTCTCCTGGCGGCAGCTCCAACAGCTCAGCCCACAGTTCCAGCAAGGCCTGCTCCTGCGCGGTCGAAGGTAAGCGCCGCGTGGGGTGCTCTGCAACGCTCAGCGGTATTTCCAAGAGTGCCTTGCGGTCAACTTTGCCGTTATGTGCGAACGGCATGCTCGGCAATGTCGTGTAGACGGCGGGATGCATATAATCCGGCAGCAAGCGCTGCACATAGGCTCTCAACGCCTGTTCGTCATGAGCGGAATACGGTTGAGCGACAAACGCCAGAATTCGCCGTTGTGCGTCGATCACCACCGCGACCTGCCGATACAACTGACTGGCCCTCAGGCAATGCTCGATCTCTTCAGGCTCGACCCGAAAGCCGCGAATCTTCACCTGGTTGTCGCGTCGGCCACTCAAGACAACACCGTCAGCCGTCCACTGTGCGATGTCTCCGGTGCGATAGGCGCGCAGCTCCTGACCCTCAGGCAGCGTCAGCCACACATAGCGCTCGGCCGTAAGCTCGGGATTGTCGATGTAACCCAGGCACACGCCGGGGCCGACGATATACAGCTCACCCTGAGTCTGCTCTGGCACGGGCTGCAAGTGCTCGTCCAGAATCCACACCTGACTGTTGGCAATCGGTTGCCCTAGGTGACGATTGCTGCTGGACGGCTGAAGCTCGCAGGCAGTGACCAGCACCGTGGCTTCTGTCGGGCCATACAGGTTATGGAAATGGCATTGCCCGCAAAGTTGCGCAATCACATGCGGCTCGCAGACGTCACCGCCGGTCATCACATGCTCGATTCCCAGCGGCTGATCCAGCGGCAGGACGCTCAACAGCGCAGGCGGCAGAAACGCATGGGTGATGCCCTGTTTCAGTACGCTGATCAGTTGTAAGGGATCGCGACGCTGGTCTTCGTCAGGCACGACCAGCTCGGCACCACTGAGCCAGGTGGGAAAGATGTCGATGACCGACGAATCAAAGCTTAACGTCGAGAATTGCAACACCCGGCTGTGTTCGCTCAGGCTCACATGCTCGGCGTACCAGGCGGTGAAGTGGCTGAGGTTGCGCTGGCTCAGCAACACACCTTTGGGCTGCCCTGTGGTGCCCGACGTGTACAGCGCCATGCACGGCGCGTGCTGATCTGCTCGAACAGGTCTTTTCGTGAGAGCCACATTCACCACACGCACCGCGCTGATATCCAGCGCCGGAAACTCCGCAGCGGCCAGTGGATGCGAGCCATCGTGCAGTAACAGCATCGCTCCCGAGTTTTGCAGAATGTACTGCTGACGTTGCACCGGCTGGCCGGTGTCAAGCGGCAGATAAACCGCGCCGCAGCCAAGAATCGCCAGGATGCCCGCGTACAGCTCGGGCGACTTGGCCAGGCAGATACCGATTACGGGAGGAGCATCGGCTTTCGCGTGCGCCAGCATCGGCAGCAACAGGTGCTCAATGGCGATGCTGTGTGCGTGCAGTTCTCCATAGCTGAACGTCTGATTACCGACGGACAGCGCCGGGCGTTCGGCAAACTTCAGCAGCGCCTGCTCCAATCGCTCGGTGATGGAGGTTTCTGCCAGCTTGAGCAAACGGGGCTGCGCCGTTTGATTCAAACGGTGTTCAAACAGCAACTGATCCACCGCCTGCAAACCACACTGGCGATCGCTTTGGGCAGGCGTCGTTGTGGGCACGCTGATGAAGTAGTCATCGTCTCGCGACAGCCTGCTGACCTGCAGCGCAATCAGGTCAACCAGCCTCGCAATAGCACGATCACGCAACTCGCGGCCGTTACCTGACGCCTCGGATGACAGCCACTCGCGAACGATCAACCGTTGAGCCTTGACGCTGCCGTGCCAGCACAACAGCTCCAGCCGAGGCAGGCCGAACGCCAGGGTCGAGTCGAAACCGACACGCAGGCTCAGATGAACGCAGCGTCCATAAGCTTGCGGCAACATCGGGCTCAGATCCAGGCTGCCGTCTTCGATCAGAATGCACGCATCAGGCATCGTCAACCCGGCCAGTGCATGCTGCTCACCAATGAGTCGCGCGCCATGCCCGTGGTCTTGTAGCTCGGTACTCAGTTCACCCAGGGTCAGGCTGTGACCGATGAGCACAATCTCCAGGCGCTTCATTGCAGCGATCCCTGAGCCGGCAGGTAGTGAGCCAGCGCTCGCTGTACATAAGGATCGTCGAGCATCGAACTGCTCTTGAAGAAGCGCATGATGTTGCCGATCAACGGGTGATGGCGATTGACCGGAAAGCTCAACGCCAAGGTTTCGGCCTTGAGTGCCTGCCTGACCGGTTCCGGCACCTTCAAGTGCTCGATCAGCGTAAAGTCGAAGCCGTTCTGGATATCGTTGGTCAGATATTGCGCGATGAAGACCGGCAGGATACGGGCGATGCATTCACGGTCCTGCTCAGCCGCCGTGTGCCAGTAAATCCGCACCAATCGCGCCCAGAATCCCGAGTGACGCCCCTCGTCCAGCAAGTGGTCGGCCATAAGGCCCTTGATCGATTGCTTGACCGAGTCGTCCTTGGCGAACGCTGCTACATCATGGGTCACGGTGTTCTCCGCGATGGCAACGCAAATCAGCTCCACGGCGCTGCGCAGGTGCTCTGGGGCCAACGCCAGCGCTGCGGGTATGGCGCGGCTGAGCTCAATCTCGGTCGGCAACTGAATAGGTTCGATACCGGTCAGGGCGATGGTCTGCTGCATGAAGTCCATGGCCACCAGTGCGTGGTAGTCCTCATCGACCACCACCGTCATCGCGTCATAGCGGCAGGCAAACGGAAAGCGAATCGCGAAGTTGTCCTTGGCAATGCTGCGTGCAGTCTTGTCGACGATCTCGGTTTCGAATATCACCACGTCGTTGATGAACTTGTAGAGGCTCTGCACCAGCGCGTAATCACGCAAATGCGCGCACTCGCGGGTGAACGTGTCGCTGAGCACCAAGGGCTGGCGGCTGAGCGGATAGATCAGTTTTTCATCGTTCTCAACAATCCGGCGCGGGCGAGTGCGAATGGTGGCGCGACCTTCCCACGCATCGATGAACGACATGTAGTCTTCTGCTTTCATGATGGCTTCCTTGTTAAGGCTTGAGGGTGTTGCGACCCGGTTCTACGCACTGGCCTGCATCAGCGGCGCCCGCATGCTCATGCGCAGCGTGTCCCATAGCTGCACCCGGCTTTCCACGGCAGCGATGGCGGCCTGGTACACCTCCGTTTCACGCTGCGCGTCACCGGCAACCAGCCGCGCCAGCAATTGCTCCGCTGCCGGGCCGTGATCTTCGGAGTCCACTTCGATATGGCGCTCCAGGTAGTAGCGAAAGGTCGGCGCCTGTTCGACGGTGATGCCCCAGTCATCGAGAATGCTCTGGAACATCAGCGGGATGACGCTCTCGCGGCCATGCAGAAATGCCGCAGCAACGCTGTGCGCCGGCGCATGCAGGGCGGTGTCGAGGGTGTGTGTCACGAATGCCGAGGCTGCCTGACCCGCATTGACCTGTTGCAGGGCGGTTGCGTAGTGCACGCCTTGTTTCTGCAGTTCGATGAAGCGCTCGATCTGCGCAGTGCTTGCGCCGATTTCGCGCATGGCGTCCAGATACAGTTCGAAGTGGCTGTAGTGACCGTGCCCCAATCTGTCGTCGGACTCTTCCCCCAGCACGATTTCGTTGATCAGACGGGCGGCAGGCGCATCGGTAGGTGGCAGCCACGGTAGTTGGGTGCAGGTCAGCTCCTGCTGCAGCCGCTTGGTCAACGACATAAAGTCCCAGACGGCGAAGACATGCGTTTCCATAAAGCGCTGGAGTACGTGCAGGGAACTGATTTCTGCAAAGATCGGGTGGCGGCTAAGTTCGAGTTTCTTGTGCTCAAGTTGAGTTTTCTCACAATACATAGCGATATCCCTAAGTCATGATGGCAGTAAATGAGTCTTTACTTTTTGGTCTGAGGAAAGTGCCGCTATTGCCGGGTGGAAGTTACGTTGCTGTCGGATCTCAGGCGAACAACTGCCTGGCGATTGAGGCGCTGGTTCGCCGCAAACACACAACGTTACTTTCAATTCAAGACCCGGCGCGTGGTCGGCTTTACGGGCCGAGACCCCTATGGCGTTTGCTTTCCCGCCAGCCAGTGCGTTAGTCCAAGCTGGCTGCGAATAAAACTTAAAACAAATTTAACAAGCCGCGCAATAACTTTCTTACACTATTTTACTTGGTGTTTTTTCGATGCGTAAGTTGCCTTATAAAACTCAAGAAGACAGTTTTATAAGCGCGCAGGCAGCCCTTCCGACTGATTGAGTCAGAATTATTAATAATGAACGAATGCCTCGCTCAGCGTTGCCGTTATGCCGAACAATCAGAAGTTGAGGTTTTTAATGGGCGATGTTGGAAATGACTTCCAATGTCTGCGTGCCCCGTTCAGCAACTCCTTATCCATTGAGTTCAGATGAACAGAGAACCGTCCTGAGCCTGCGCGGACAGTTCAGCCATAGCCTTGGAAAACCCTCCGGTCGGGTTTCCTGAGGCCACAGCCGAGTTTGCCTGATTCGAGCGTCAGGCCACCCGGCTGATCAGGAAAATAACCATGAAAGCACTATGCCAGGTGCGGGACCTGACAATGTGCAAGAAGGGCGGGCAGGGAAGTGCGAACGACCCATCCGCAGGCCAGAGCTCAGGACCTGTCGGATAAGCCGCTTTGATGATTCAGGCGGGGGTATTCTTCTTCGTGCGGGCTGGCTTTACGTTGCCTGCCTTCTGGCTTTGCAGGTACTGGGTGACGGCTTGCACGCCCCGGTTGAGGTGATACTGCAGCGCTTCAACGCACGGCTCGACCGCTTTCTGTTCGGCCAGCCGGAGCAACTGCCAGTGGTCATCCTGAGAAAGCTTGCCCAGGCCCATGGCGGAAAGATTGAAACGCAAAAAGCGCTCCTCTTCGTTCAGGCCCTCTTCAACCAGCCGCATCAGGCGCTTGTTGTGGGTCTTGGCGTACAACGACAAGTGAAACATCCGGTTGAGCCTGCCGATCTGGCCAAAGTCAGTCTCGACCTCGAGTTGCTCGATATAACTCGCAGCCGCTGCCAGATCGTCTGCGTCCAGTAAAGGGATCGACAGACGCAACGCCTCGGACTCCAGCAGGATCCGCAAGGCATAGGCGTCTACCGCATCTTCGGTAATCAACGGCGCGACGACAGCGCCTTTGTGCGTTTCGACACGCAACAACGATTGCGCCTCGAGCTGGCGCAGTGCTTCGCGCACGGGCATCCGGCTGACGCCAAACAGCGTTGCCAGTTCCTGTTGGCGCAGGGCTGTGCCACTGGGAAGGCTGCCATCGATAATGGCATTTCGCAGTTTTTCTTCAATCACGGTTCTGGCAAGGTGCGCCGGAGGCTGCTCATTGCCCAGTACGGAGCTTAGAAAGGCTTCTCTATCTGATTTGCGCATCGGCCTACTTCTTCATCAACCTTGGCTGGACAGGGTCCAATTAATCGCTGTATTGCCGACAGACTAGCCAAGACTTGCCAGTAAGTCGCGAAAATAGAAGCATCATTATGTTTTGTTGCTTTAACCGGTGTGCATTCAGGCCTCCGGTTATCCACAAGCGTCCCCTATCTTAGCGCTCATCCGTGCAGCGTACCGAGCCAGCGTCAGGACTTGACAGGAATTTCACCTCAGGCTTTCATGCCGCCGCGCTCTGTAACGTGCATTCCAGAGCGCATCGGTGCGAGCCTTTGCGACGTAAAGCCGCAGGGTGAGAACGGCCTCAGCGAACCGGACGACCAGACACAAAGTGCTGGGTATCATTGAAGCCGGGCGTCGAGGCATGCCCAGGGGTTACCAGCGAATCAATGAACGCCTCATCCTCGGCGGTAATGCTCACTTCAAGCGCCTTGGTGTATCCGTCCCACTGTTGCTCGGTTCTCGGCCCGACAATGGCCGAAGTCACTGCCTTGTTGTTGAGCACCCAGGCAATGGCGAACTCGACAATGCCGACACCCTTGTCCTGCACGTACTCTTGAATCCGCTGGGCAATACGCAACGACTCCACGCGCCATTCGGTTTCCAGCAATCGCTTGTCCTGGCGACCGGCCCGGCTTTCGCTGTCCGGGGCGATATCCGGGGCGTACTTGCCACTGAGCACGCCACGCGCCAGCGGGCTGTAAGGCACCACGCCAAGGCCGTGATAAGCGGCTGCAGTGATCTGCTCGATTTCGGCCTGACGGTTTACGATGTTGTACAGCGGCTGGCTGATGACCGGTTTGTCCACGCCCAGACGCTGCGCGACGTTGACGATTTCAGCGATTCGCCAGCCGCGAAAGTTCGACACGCCCCAATAGCGTATTTTGCCCTGACGGATCAGATCGCCAATGGCCGAGACCGTCACTTCCAGTGGAGTGTCATGGTCTTCCTTGTGCAGGTAGTAGATATCCACATAGTCAGTGTCCAGTCGGCGCAGACTGTTCTCGATGGCGTTGAAGATGTGCTTGCGGTTCAGACCGGCCCGGTTGGGCACGCCGTCGGCTGGCCCGATGGCGACTTTGGTGGCCAGTACCCAGTCGCTGCGCTGTGCGGCGATGGCGCGACCGACGATCTCTTCCGAACGCCCGCCGTTGTAGACATCCGCCGTGTCGATGAAATTGATGCCTTGGTCACGGGCCTTGTCGATGATACGCAGGGACTCTTCGGCAGCGGTCTGTTCACCGAACATCATCGAGCCGAGGGTCAATGTGGAAACCTTGAGGCCGGACTGGCCGAGGGTTCGATACTTCATGCTTAACATCTCCTTGTCATTCAAACGAGTTCGGGCAGCCCCCACGCTTTGAGCGGGAAGTCGGCCAGTGAGGCTAGCAGCAGATCCGCATGCTCGTATTGCTCGACCGGCATGTGCGAGTCCGGCACCGCCACGGCGTACATCCCGGCAGCCTTGGCTGCCGTTACGCCGAACGGTGAGTCTTCGAAGACCAGGCAATCGGCCGGCGCAACGCCAAGCCGGCGCGCGGCGACCAGAAAGATGTCCGGAGCCGGTTTGGCTGCGCCGACTTCCGGGTCATCGGCAGTCACGATGGTGTCGAACAGTTCAAACCAGGCGCGGTGCTGCGTCGTCTTGGCCTGAAAGTAATGCACCGACGAACTGGTACCCACGGCGATGGGGATATTGTGGGCGGCCAGATGGCGGACCAGCGCTTCGGCTCCGGGCATTGCCGGTGCTTTGGGGAAACGCTCGTCGAGCATCGGCTCGCGGATTTCGAGAAATTCGTCGATCGACATCGGCAGTTCAAGCGCCTTGATCACGTAATCCGAGAAATCCCGGGCACCGCGGCCGATGGTGTGCTGCTTGATTGACCAGTCGAAAGTTCGACCGTGGCGACTGGCAATCAGGTGTGTGACCTCCGTGTAGACCCCCTCAGTGTCCAGCAGCAGGCCATCCATATCGAAGATAACGGCCTTGATCGGGCCTCGTTCGTTGTGCTGTTCGCTCATGTGATCACGTCCCGTCGTCAAATTCGTTTCAGCCTAACGTTTCCGTGAATACCGTGGCTACCCTGTGTTTCTGATAAAATTTCGCGGTTTTCAAGCTGTGCTGTCAGTCCCGGTACGACTTTCCCATCATCAGAACGGATATCTTCACGTCACTATGAAAAAATCAGCAGGTATAGCGGTTGGCGTCATTGTCGTAGCGGGTGCACTGGTTACGGCGGGTGCCTGGTACACCGGTAATCAACTGGAAGGCGCGCTGAACGACTCGATCGGTAAGGCCAATCAAGAGCTTTCCAAGTCATTCAAAGGCACTGACACCAGCGTCAAACTGGAAATGGTTTCGCTGGAAAAGCACTTTTTCAGCAGCACGGCGCACTACCGTGTCGACATCCAGAACCTGTCCGATAGCACCCAGGGCGGCCAGTTCCTGTTTGTCGACCAGATCGAGCACGGCCCGATCCCGTTGTCGCATTTGAAAACCCTGAACCTGATACCGGTCATGGCCCTGAGCAATTTCCAGATGGAAAAAAGCCCCAGCGCCGAGAAATGGTTTGCCATGAGCAAAGACGTTCCGCCGCTCAAGGGCCAGGCCAGCATTGGTTACGACCGCGCCACCAAAGGCACGCTGCAGATGGCGCCGCTGGAAATGACCGACGTGGACGGTACTTTCCGGTTTTCCGGGCTCGACCTGAATGCCGAGTCGTCCGCCGATGCCGAAAAATTCAGCCTCGCCGGCAACATGGAAAACCTGCAACTCAACGTCGCGTCAGCTGAAGGGCCGGTGAGCATCGAAGTCAAAGGCATGACCTTCGACACGGGCGGCACCAAGGGCAAGTCCGGTTTCTATCTGGGCCATACCAACATGAAAATCCAGAACGCGGGCTTCCAGGTCGTCGGCAAGCCACAGGTGCAGATCAAGGATTTCTCCAACACCAACCTGGCGCAGGAAGATGCCGGTAACCTGGCAGCCCAGGTCAACTATGACGCCGGCATGATTGCCTACGGCGGCAAGGACGTCGGCTCTGCGCACATGGGCTTCAAGATCGCCAACTTCGACGTGGTGGCCACCCAGGCGCTGTACCAGTTGTATCAGGACAAGATCCTGCCTCAACAGCAAGCCGCAGCGCTGGAGAAGCGCCCGTTCCGTATGGAGCTGAACCCGGCTGATCAAGAGCTGATGAATACCCAGATGAAGAAGCTGCTGGTCGCCAAGCCGCACATCGAACTGGAAAAACTCTCGCTCAAGACCAGCAATGGCGAAAGCCACATGCGCATTGCGGTGGACCTTGCCGATCCGGGCCCGCTTGATCAGCCGTCCAATGTGCTGCTCATGAAAACCCTGGGCGAAGTCAACGCCAAGGTCGTCCTGTCCAAACCGATGATCCGCGACCTCGCTACCCAGCAGGCCATCCGTGAAGGCCAGACCGACCTCAAGGTCATCGCAGAACAGGCCAAGGCTGCCAGCGACATGGCCAGCGTCATGGCCGAGATGATGCAACTGGCCAAGGTCGACGGCGACAACATCGTCTCCGACCTGCATTACGCCAACCAGATGGTCGACTTCAACGGCCAGAAAATGACCGTGCAGCAATTCGTCAGCAACGTGATGGGCAAGGTGGGTGTGCTGGGTAACCAGTAAGCCGCTGTCGCGCGCTCAGGGCTGCGCTTTGTGCAGCCCTGAGCGCGCAGGCCTTTGTAGCAGGCATGTCCTGCATCAGGGTTCTGATCACGCCCAGCGTAATGGAGTCGGCGGCCGCGCCGGACAGGTGAACGTCGACCGGGGGGCAGCTCAGCACATTCGCAACGCTGCCTACCTGTTCCTTGAGCCGCGAGATAACCGCCTGTTCATCCACCGTAGAGGCCATGCCGATGGCCAGACGCCGGAAGAGAGTGGCTCGTGACGTTTAAAGAACTCAAGGGGTATGTGAGCAGCGCTGACGCCGACCTGGTCCGCCTCGAGTCGGTCGACCAGAGCCTTCACCAGACGCTGCTCAGGCTTGGATTTGTGGCCTCCGGTGAGCCGGGTATCCATGCGCTGGGTGTCATGGACGAGCAGCACAAGGCAAGAGTATTCGATGCATTGCGCCTGGAGGGCATCGCCTTTTCTGGCGGACGAGAGTGGTGCCCTGCGCAGGTATTCGAATACCTGAGGGATAAGGGGCTGCTGAGCGGGCCTTTTTTGACAGTAGTCTGGACAGCGCCGGGCCAATATCGGGTTGTCCATAGCTGAAATGGGCATGATTACTTACGGTTTTTTACTGTTACGCCATTCCAGTTGACGATCAGCCGATGCACTGCCCAGGCACGCAACCCTTCAATCTAAAACGGGAAAAGCGTTAAAGCGTTCGGTGTTAAGCCCCTCCAGAAATCGCTACACTCACCGCCTCACAAGGACGACCCAAGGACCTGCAATGCCGCTCCCTTCTGCCACCCTGCGGCGCACGCTGGTGATCTGGTTGTATGCCGTTGCTTCAGCGCACGTGCTGGGCAGTATGGTGTTCACCTGGGCGGGCTTTTCCGGTTTGCTCGACAGCTACCTGACCACGCTCGAACAGGCGTTCTGGACCGAGGCCGTTCCCGCTGCCGCGCGTGCGCAACAGGTCTGGTGGATGGCGCTGTTCGGCGCCACTCTGCAAACCTATTCGGTGTACATGCTGGCGCTGGTGCATCTGGGTAATCGTCTGAAAAGCGCCATGCCGTGGGGCTGGCTGATTGCAGGCCTGTTGCTCTGGGCACCTCAGGACATACTGATTTCCGTACGCGGCGGTGTCTGGTCGCATGTGTGGCTGGATATGGCGGCGTTGCTGGCATTGCTGCCGCCGTTGTTCTGGCTGTATCGCCATGATTGCGCCACTGTGCAGAAGGAACTCCAGGATGTCTGACTTGCCCTTCATGTACCTGTTGGGCGGTAATGGCAGTACTGCCCAGTGGTGGGATGATGCGCTGCCACACTTTCAGCGCTATCAGGTTGTGCCGCTGGAATTGCCCGGCTTCGGCAGCAACCCGCTACCGCCCTGCGACGACATTGCCGCCTATGCGGATGCGCTGTTGGCGGCAACGGTGAGAGGCAGTTCAATCGTCGCGGTGGGCGTCAACGCCTTGCTGGTCATGCATGCGTTGCAACGACAGCCGGGGCACTTTTGCAGAAGCGTGTTGCTGGCACCCGTGGGCGCTTTCCTGTGGCAGAGAAGCCTGCCTGCATTGATGTCGCCGTTGCCGATCCGCAAAGCCATTCACTGGTTGCTGGCCAACAAGCCCAAGCTGTTTGCGCACAAGTTTTCCAGGCACGCCTGGCCCGACTCGCACTACCGGCGTATGGGGGCCGGTTACGCCCGCTGCCGCGCTTTCATTCCGTATTGGGACATGGTGCGCGCCGACACCGCGCTGCCGTTGCTGGAGTGGGTGCAGGACCCGATCGAGCTGGTCTGGGGCGATCAGGACAAAGTCCTGGGTATCGATCAAGCCGCCGCCTGGTCCGCTATCCTGGCCCGTGCCGACCTGACCATCAGCTTAAAACCGGGCTGGGGACATTACCCGTGGATCGACTCGCCGGCCGAGTTCGCCCAGTGGCTCGAATCCGGCGAGCGCGGTTTTGTCGCACACACCAAAGGCGGACGTCTGCGCCTGGCGGCCATTACCGGGCAACCGGTGCCTGCGGCGTTGTCACTTGTGCAGGGTGACGACTCGGCCTTACCAGCGTTTTTGGCCAGCCAGCCCGATGCCGTCTGGGCGGTGCGTTCGTCCAGCTTCGGCGAGGATCAGGCCGATGCGGCAAATGCCGGGCTCAGCACCACCTTTCTTCGTGAGCCTGCCCACAACGTGCCCGCGCGTATTGCAGAACTGCACAGTGCCGGGGTCGAAGAGGTCGTGGTGCAGCGCTTCATTACGCCAGTGCTTTCCGGTATCGCATTTGTGCGTCACCTCTCGGTCGAGCTGGAGTGGGTCGAAGGTCATCTGGAGTCGCTGGCCGACGGTCAGGCAAGCCCTGATCGAGCGATCCTTTCCCGCCTCGGCGAATCCTGGAGCAGCGGCAGCTTCAAGCCCTCCCATGGGTTGACTCAGGAAATGCTCTGGGGCTTTCTGCAAGGTGTTCTGCGGGTCTTCCATTACGTGCCGGGCGATGTCGAATGGGCGTGGGATGGCAGCCGGTTGTGGTTGCTGCAATACCGACCGATCAGCGATTACGGCTGGCGTCGGCACCTGACCGCCGCCAACATTGCCGAGATCCTGCCGCCACAGCCCAGTCGCCTGGTGGAATACGCCCAGCGACGTGCCGCAGGCAGTATCCCGGCGATCATGGCGCGCTGGGACTCACGCATCTTGCAGGATAACGAGCCGTTCACAGCGTTGTTCGGCGCGGCGTCCTACATCAACAACGACCTGTTTCTTGCGCGCCTGGCTGACTGGGGCATTGCCTCCAGCAGCTACGCCGGTGAAGTCGGTGGCGCGACGCCGCATCTGCCCTGGCGACCCCTGCGGCTGTTGCGTTCGCTGCCGTTGTTCCTGCGCATGCAGCGCATTGCGCGTGGCCACCTGCTGACTCTGGAACAGCAACTGCACCGTTTCGACCGGGAGTTGCAGGCGCTGACCGCACACGGCGCAGACGGCCAACAACTCGCCGACTGGTTCACGCGCTTCTACGTATTCGTCGTGCAGGGCAACCTGTGCATTGCCACCTCGCTGGCCAGCAGTGGCGGCGACCTATTGGGGCGTCCGCCGACCGCTTACGACGACCTTGAACACTGCCCGCATCGGTTGCCCTGGGAAACCGACCCCGCTACGCCACGCCCGGCACCGACCGACCTGCCGTTGCAGGCATTTCCGAGCTGGCCGAAAGCGATCCGCCTTGCCCACAGCGCAGGCTTGCCCGGTATGCGCGGCTATTACCTGCAAGTGCGCGAGTGGTACCGCGACAACCTGATGCGCGTGTTCTTTCGCCTGCACCACGCCATGCCCGTGGCCGACCGGGCGCACTGGCTCGCACCCCACCCGGATATTCGCAGCCGTGATGGCAGCTTCTGGCAGGACGGCCGCGAAGGCACCGAGCAGGCCACCGGCTTCATGATCTATCCGGGACAGGTGCAGGGCATTCTGGGTGAGGATATCTTGCTGGAAGACACCCTCGACCCCGGACGCCACGCGCACTACCAGAACGCACGCGCCGTGATAGCGCGCATGGGTGGGCGTCTTTCCCATGGGTCTACCTTGCTGCGCGAACTGCGCAAGCCTTCGGCGGTGCTGCCCAATGTCGATATGGCGTGGGTGGGAAGGGAAGTGCGGTACGCGGATGGGGAATTGCTGTTGGTCGAGGGGCAATGACAGCGCCCGAGGGAGGCTTATCTACCGCGAACCCGCCCTCTCATTGAGAGGTACGGGCGCTCAGTTGGCTACATCTGCACGTCAGAGACGCATGCATCTGCACGTCAGAGACGCATGCCTTTGAACGGGTTCCAGCCTTGCTCGCCTTTTACTTCCTTGAGGTAGTAGGAGTAATTGGCAGTCAGGGAGTACATCATGGAAAACATGACGTTCAAGCCAGTCCCCAATGCCTTTGGAGCCTCCATTCCGAAGATTCCGAAAAGCACGGCTATAACGATGTTGACGGCGATGATGATGCCGATCAGCGCCAGGTTTTTCTTCCACAGCCCCAGCACGAAGAAGTAAATCGGGCCAAAGAAAAACGCGATGACATTAGCGCAAATAAGCAGCTTCTTCTTGAAGCCAGGCAGCGCGTTGACCGCAGGCTTGAAGCGCGGATCGTTTGGCGCACCGTAAGTCTCGAAAAAGTTGAAGCGTTCCTGCCACTTCGCACTGTACTTGCCAGCGCTTTGGGTCTGATCTGCTGTGCTCATGGTTCTACTCCTGATGTTCCGTTGGGATGACGTTTTCTTCCGGGAAATCCTGTGTCTCTATGTTTTTTGTTTTATGACTGCGCGGCGATTGTATGAACTTTACAGGTGGGTTACTACATTGCTGCATGGCTATTTCCTGAAATCTGCGTAGGCCAGCCATGGCGAAAGGCTTACACGCGCTGGAGGCGGTTGGCTATTTCCGCCCTGACGCTTGCCCCGTAATATTGGATCCATCAACTGGTGAACAGGAGTTCATCAGGGTCAAGGATGACCGACCATTGCCTTGGAGGCAGCCGACAGGGAGTCGGGATGGTCTTGGGAAAACCCGCTTCGGCGGGTTTTTTATTGGGCGCGAGAACGCTTTGGTTGGCTCAAGCTACTCGCGCAGTGCGTTTCGCTTGCGCAGGTTTTCACGATGTTTCTCAAGATCCTTGCGGCGACGCATCTCCTGACGGATCTCCTTGCGTTCGGATCGAATAATCCTCCACTGCAAACGCAACTCCCGGCCACGCTCGCTATTGAGCGACAAAAGGCCCAGTAACGGGAAAAGCAGCCCCAGCACGTAAAACATCAACTCGTAGCGCCGCCAATGCGCAGGCGCAGTGGGCAACACCGCCAAAAAGCAGCCCACCAGAATGGCCGCCAATATCCACATGCCGCAGGCATGCCCCCGACTCATCATGATGCCGCCGAAACTCAAGACCAGTGTCACCCCCATCAAGAGCATCACCGACTGGCCCGCTCGCTCCATATCATTCGGAAAGTACGCATCGACCACAATGCCCGCGGTGATGGCGAGGGAAAATATGCCCATGAAGATGGGGGTCAGAAAGGACATCAGGTAACGCGACCGGAACGCGGCGACGTAGCTGCGGTACATCGCCATGGGCTGCGGCGAGGGGCGTTTGCTGCGGGATTGTTTACCCATTTTTCTTCCTTGGTGGGTGGGTGTGGCGGTGGGTAGTCTTTTTGGCAGATGGGGCTTCGTCATTAGACCAGCTTAGAAACGTGTTGTAATGCAGCCCCGTCTCGACATCAAAATACTGCCCCTGAAACCGCAGGTTCTGCTCAACCTCGTTCACCACCAGCTTTTCCACTGCGCCCCAAGCGCGGTACTTGGCCTGCCAGACGATCTGCCCTTCGGCGTCGGTCATTTCCAGCGGTGTGCCGATCTGGTCGGTGTGGTAGTAGTAAACCTTGTTTTCGGTTTCGCCTTCGCGTTGATCAACACGGGCCAACGGCGCATAGCTGCCGGGTTCGTAGAGGTACAGGCTGCTCTGGCCCGGACTTTCTTCGCGCAGCATGCGCAGGCC
Source organism: Pseudomonas sp. CFBP2511 (assembly GCF_030209255.1). NCBI lineage: Bacteria > Pseudomonadati > Pseudomonadota > Gammaproteobacteria > Pseudomonadales > Pseudomonadaceae > Pseudomonas > Pseudomonas sp. CFBP2511. Next base: position 16,691 of record NZ_JARVSI010000025.1, read on the forward strand.
TTGCCAGAGGAAGCGTTTCTGGTCGCTCTGGCCTTTGATCTCGGACTGTTTACCTACTCTTCGGCCCAGGCTGTCGTATTGATAGCTGCTGGTGCTTTCCACCTGCGTATCGGCCATGGTCTCGGTTTTGACCAGGCGGTTTTCGCAGTCGTAGGTGAAGGTTTGCCAGCGCACGATGCCGACGGCTTTTTCGATCAGGTTGCCCCAGGCGTCGTATTTGTATTCGTGGTTCCGCCACTGTTTGAGGCGGTTGTCTTTGACGTGGTCGAAGCGACTGGTGTTGAAGTTCAGGCGGTTGGCCGCTGCGTCGTAACGGAACTCTTCGCCATCGACGATCAAGCCGTTGATACGCGCCAGCAACTGGCCTTTGGCTTCGTATTCGTAGCGGGTTTCGCCGCGCAGTTTGTCGAGGGTGCGGCTCAGTTCGCCGGCCGGGTCGTATTCGTAACGGCGGTGGATGGAGTTGTAGGCGTGCTCGACGTAGCGCTCGGGCTTGATGAGCGGGTTGTGGATCTGCGAGAGCTTTTCAGCAGGCAGGGTCGTGGCGTACTGCCAGGCCTTGCGGCCTATGCTGTCGTAGCCGAAGCAACTGGTGAGTTTGCCCTGCGTGCGGTAGATCTCGCGGTGCAGGTCGTCGCGCTCCATGTCGCTGATCAACTGGCCATCAAGATTCAACTGATGCAGGTGGCCGCTGCCGTAATACAGGTGGTTCAGGTGCTGGCCGGTGGGAAGCGTCAGCGTGGTCAGGTTGCTGAGCGGATCGTAGTCGTAGGTCAGCGCGCCTTGTGGCGTGGTCTCTTTGACGAGTCTGCCCAGCAGGTCGTAGGTAAATTCCAGTTTCTCGGCGGTGACGCCGAGTTTTCTGCCGGTGTCGGTCTGTTTGCGCTGAATCGACAGCAACCGGTCGCCGTCGTCGTATTCGTAGTCCTGACGCGCATCGTCGTTGAGTTTGGCCAGCAGGCGACCAATCGGGTCACGCTCAAGAAAGGTGCTGCGGCGTGGCTGTTCGCCTTTGTCGCCGTAGCCGATTTCCTCGACCTGTGTCAGGTGCCCGCCGAGGTTGTAGCTGAAACGGCGGGTGAGGTTGTCGATGCGCTTTTCTTCGATCAGGCGGTCGGAATTGTCGTAGGCGAAGTTGTAGGTGGCGTCGTTTTCGTTGGTCAGGGCGATGAGGCGGATGGCCTTGTCGTACTGGTAGGCAACGGCTTTGCCCTTGGCGTCTTCACGTCGGGTCGGCAAACCACGGGCGTTGCGTGACAGCCGGGTGATCTGCCCTTTGCCATTGGTGTGCGAAACAACCTGACCCAGCGCGTTGTAGGCAAAGGACTCAACGCTGCCATCAGGGTGGTTGATGCGTAGCACTTCGCCATCGGGTTTGCGCTCCAGCGTGGTTGTGGTATTCAGCGCATCGGTGACGGCGATCAGGTGGCCGCGATCGTCATAGCGGTAGTGGGTGTCTTTGCCTGAGCAGTCTTGGAAGCGCACTACTTAAGCCAGGCTGTTCAACCAGTTTGGTTTTTAAAGAGCTTTGAAAGATATTAGCCTTAATTTAACTGCGCAGGCAAAATACAGATAAAAAGAAAGTACCTAGCCAGACTTTGGATGTTACAATAAGTAAAGCAAAATCACTCTTGAAGTTATTCTCCTCTCATGGCCGAGTTCCGTATTATGAGTGACGACTGAAAAAGGCTACTCGGCCGGTAAAAGGTCAAAGAATAATTTCTGCTAATCAAAAAATTGTTCAATATAACTTTGAACAAGATCATAGCCCGCCACAGCTAAAACCTTGAACTCTTTGTATCTAGAAAATTCTATCATTTCTAAAAATTCGTCTTCAAAGTACACCGCGCCGGCATTTCTATAATATTTCAGCTTTGTCTTTTCAGGATTTAATGGAATATTCCCTACAACTTTCCAATTTCCATTTTTTAGCTTTTCAGTAGATGCGAATATCACATTTTCCATCCCTTTAAAATTTTTAAAGCAAAGGAACTCTTTGTCTGTCAAATCAACCTTACCCTCCTCATCAGTCACACCTAAAACCCCAAAAGAGAAAACTCTCTTAAAGCGATCTTTGAAAGCGCATATTACTTGGCAAATAGCAAAGCTTCCAGTGTTTGAGGGAATTAAGAAAATATCCCCTGATTTGTATTTCATGACTAAATCCTTTCTTTAATAACACTTAAGGCATCTTTGAGGATTGTGTTACCCCAAGCGGAGCTATCTCCAGCCACCTTATACATTGAAGCATTAGGGTTGGAGGTGCTGAACGAGCGTATTTTATTTAGGAGATTTGTTAGCGGATTCATAGATTGCGCCCCACCATGCATACCTATAAGTTTTTGCTCAAGAAATTTAGCTTCTGCCTTGCTGAGATTATTATCGAAAACAGTAAGTTGCTCGAGGCTGGATTTTCCCGGTGTACTAGCGTGTACGTTCAGTCTAACAGAAGCATCGCCACGACCGACATATTTTATTTTTCCACCGGCATGAAGAACATATAAGCCTTGTCCATTCACAGAGTAATATTTACTACCAGAGCCTCCAGATTTACGCATTGAAGGTAAACCATTACATGAGCTAAGTCCTAGTGGATCAAGCCACGCCTGAGGGTTTGGCGCATATTGATAAAGATTAAAGCCACCCGCCAACCCAATCGGATCCTGCGTAGTAAACCGCCCGATCTCCGGATCATAATACCGAAACGTGTTGTAGTGCAGCCCCGTCTCGACATCAAAATACTGCCCCTGAAACCGCAGGTTTTGCTCGACCTCGTTCACCACCAGCTTTTCAATCGCGCCCCACGCCCGGTACTTGGCCTGCCAGACGATCTGCCCGTCGGCATCGGTCATTTCCAGTGGTGTGCCGATCTGGTCGGTGTGGTAGTAGTAAACCTTGTTTTCGGTTTCGCCTTCTTTTTCGTCCACACGTGCGAGCGGCGCATAGCTTCCGGGTTCGTAGAGGTACAGGCTGCTCTGGCCGGGGCTCTCTTCGCGCAGCATGCGCAGGCCTTGCCAGAGGAAGCGTTTGTGGTCGCTCTGGCCTTTGATCTCGGACTGTTTACCTACTCTTCGGCCCAGGCTGTCGTATTGATAGCTGCTGGTGCTTTCCACCTGCGTATCAGCCATGGTCTCGGTTTTGACCAGGCGGTTTTCGCAGTCGTAGGTGAAGGTTTGCCAGCGCACGATGCCGACGGCTTTTTCGATCAGGTTGCCCCAGGCGTCGTATTTGTATTCGTGGTTGCGCCACTGTTTGAGGCGGTTGTCTTTGACGTGGTCGAAGCGGCTGGTGTTGAAGTTCAGCCGGTTGGCGGCTGCGTCGTAACGAAATTCTTCGCCATCGACGATCAAGCCGTCGGTGTGCGTCAGGATTTGGCCCAGCTCGTTGTAGGTGAAGTCCTCGCGGGTGCCGTCCGGGTGGTTAATGCGCAGCACTTCGCCGTCGGGTTTGCGTTCCAGCGTGGTGGTGTTGTTCAGCGCATCGGTCACGGCGATAAGGTGGCCTGAAAGCGCAGGATTTGCGCTAGGCTGTTCCACCATAGGTATTTGGACTTGTGGGTCGCATCGATAATGGTGTGGGGCAGGTGATTTTCGCTGTTGAGGTACTCGGTCTTATGCGCTCAACCACAAACCAATGACGTGCAACCTCATATGGAGCCTTGAAAATTTTGCAGTTTAAGCTTTTAAGCTGAGTGCCCCAGAAGTATGTTTTTGCCGAATAGAGACTCCAATTTCTTACCAGTTCGAGCCTCTCTTGTTGCCCTTGAAACCTTGCATGAAATACGCACCTATACTTACTGAGCAATATATTTTGAACATTTCAAATATAGGTTTTCGAACGAACGAGATTCAGAAATCGGAGCGTCAAATATTTATCTACCAAAATCATGGAAGTAATAAAGCCACAAAGTGACTGAGCGAAAATTGGCAGCCACTTTGATTATATGGTTTTAAAGAGCCCAAATCATACAATATGATTCTGTCGTTGACTATAGCGTGCTATAGCACTCACTTATACAGTTAATCGCCATTTCTCAAACTCCATGGCCTCGCCCGTGGAATTAAGGGTTTTAATCCAGGAGGTTTCTTGGGCTACATCATCGAAGTCAGTAACAGTAAAAACGAATATCGCATCGCTTAATTTACTCTTAAATTCATTAAGAACACTGACACAGACTTTGAAAATTTCTTTCCTATATAGCTCAAAGCTTTTGCCCTCATCAACGGCGTCACTAAATCTTGCTAGTTCTTTTGATATATCGTCAAAAAAATCAGCACCATAAAATTCATGGCTCCATTCAGCAGGGGACCATTTATAATAGGTTTTGTCGTCCGGATCTTCAGTTTGCATAGTATCGAGATGCGCTTTTAGATTGAACGAAGGAGCTAACGTCCGCGCATCCGAGTCGGAGTAAAGAGCGAATGCGCATATCTCATCTTTGGGGAACTCAGCCAAGATCCGAGTAATGACTTTTTCAATGGCTACCCTTATGTTTTCTTCTAGCTTACCAATATCTATTTTACTCATGACTTTAACCCTATGGTAGGAGATCAATTGTTTCGTCAGCAAAATGCTGCCCCATTTTTCTAAGGGCAGATACGACTTCGGATCTGGTACCCAGTCCGCCTGCGTCAGCCCTTTCTAGAGCCTCGTATACTTTCCTAGCATTCGGTTTAGTATGGCCTTTGTTAGGCGCCCAAATTAGATTTTCTTTGCCTTTGTACCAGTCGATATCATGCTTCTCTAGGATTGTTTTGCTTTTTGAAATATAAGCTTTCATCAGCTTGCCGTTGCCTTCTTTAAAAACTATATGGTGTGCATGTGGGTTACGCATACCCGCAGGTGCGACTCCCCCACCTATTTTTCTTAGGTAATTACCCCATTTGACGTTATCAGGACATAAACCCCATGGATCAATCCAACCGATAGGACTGGGCGCATATTGATAAAGATTCTCCCCACCCAACAACCCAATCGGATCCTGCGTAGTAAACCGCCCTATCTCCGGATCATAATACCGAAACGTGTTGTAATGCAGCCCCGTTTCCACATCAAAATACTGCCCCTGAAACCGTAGGTTCTGCTCGACCTCGTTCACCACCAGCTTTTCCACTGCCCCCCAAGCGCGGTACTTGGCCTGCCAGACAATCTGCCCTTCGGCATCGGTCATTTCCAGCGGCGTGCCGATCTGGTCGGTGTGGTAGTAGTAAACCTTGTTTTCTGCCTCGCCTTCTTTCTGATCCACACGTGCGAGCGGCGCATAGCTTCCGGGCTCGTAGAGGTACAGACTGCTCTGGCCGGGGCTCTCTTCGCGCAGCATGCGCAGGCCTTGCCAGAGGAAGCGTTTTTGGTCGCTCTGGCCTTTGATCTCGGACTGTTTACCTACTCTTCGGCCCAGGCTGTCGTATTGATAGCTGCTGGTGCTTTCCACCTGCGTATCAGCCATGGTCTCGGTTTTGACCAGGCGGTTTTCGCAGTCGTAGGTGAAGGTTTGCCAGCGCACGATACCGACGGCTTTTTCGATCAGGTTGCCCCACGCGTCGTATTTGTATTCGTGGTTGCGCCACTGTTTAAGGCGGTTGTCTTTGACGTGGTCGAAGCGGCTGGTGTTGAAGTTCAGCCGGTTGGCCGCTGCGTCGTAGCGGAACTCTTCGCCATCGACGATCAAGCCGTTGTTGCGCGCCAGCAACTGGCCGTTGGCTTCGTATTCGTAGCGGGTTTCGCCGCGCAGTTTGTCGAGGGTGCGGCTCAGTTCGCCGGCCGGGTCGTATTCGTAACGGCGGTGGATGGAGTTGTAGGCGTGTTCGACGTAGCGTTCGGGTTTTATCAGCGGGTTCTGGATCTGCGACAGCTTTTCAGCAGGCAGGGTCGTGGCGTACTGCCAGGCCTTGCGGCCCATGCTGTCGTAGCCGAAGCAACTGGTGAGTTTGCCCTGGGTGCGGTAGATCTCGCGGTGCAGGTCGTCGCGTTCCATGTCGCTGATCAACTGGCCGTCGAGGTTCAACTGGTGCAGGTGACCACTGCCGTAATACAGGTGGTTCAGGTGCTGGCCGGTGGGAAGCGTCAGCGTGGTCAGGTTGCTGAGCGGATCGTAGTCGTAGGTCAGCGCGCCTTGTGGCGTGGTCTCTTTGACGAGTCTGCCCAGCAGGTCGTAGGTAAATTCCAGTTTCTCGGCGGTGACGCCGAGTTTTCTGCCGGTGTCGGTCTGTTTGCGCTGAATCGACAGCAACCGGTCGCCGTCGTCGTATTCGTAGTCCTGACGCGCATCGTCGTTGAGTTTGGCCAGCAGGCGACCAATCGGGTCGCGCTCAAGAAAGGTGCTGCGGCGCGGCTGTTCGCCTTTGTCCCCGTAGCCGATTTCCTCGACCTGTGTCAGGTGCCCGCCGAGGTTGTAGCTGAAACGGCGGGTGAGGTTGTCGATGCGCTTTTCTTCGATCAGGCGGTCGGAATTGTCGTAGGCGAAGTTGTAGGTGGCGTCGTTTTCGTTGGTCAGGGCGATGAGGCGGATGGCCTTGTCGTACTGGTAGGCAACGGCTTTGCCCTTGGCGTCTTCACGTCGGGTCGGCAAACCACGGGCATTGCGTGACAGCCGGGTGATCTGGCCTTTGCCATTGGTGTGCGAAACAACCTGACCCAGCGCGTTGTAGGTGAAGTTCTCGCTGGTGCCGTCCGGGTGGTTGATGCGCAGCACTTCGCCGTCGGGTTTGCGCTCCAGCGTGGTTGTGGTATTCAGCGCATCGGTCACGGCGATCAGGTGGCCGCGATCGTCATAGCGGTAGTGGGTGTCTTTGCCTGAGCAGTCCTGGAAGCGCACCACTTGTGCCAGGCTGTTCCACCACAGGTATTTGGACTTGTAGGTCGCATCGATGATGGTGTGTGGCAGGCCGTCTTCGCTGTTGAGGTATTCGGTCTTGTGGCCAAGCGCGTCGGTCTCGATCAGCAGATTGCCTCGGGAGTCGTAGCGGGCCTTCCACGTGCTGCCGTCGGGGTAGGTTGTCTGGGTCACCAGCGTGGTCGCCAGATGATGTTTGTAAGTGATCTTGCGCCCGAGCGGGTCGGTTTCTTCAACCAGCCGCGAGAGGTGGTCGTATTTGAAGGTCAGCGTGTTGTCATCGGGCAATACCAGCCCCGTTATATTGCCGTTTTCGTCGATATCGATGGTGTAGTGTTCGCCACCGTAATCACGGCCGGAAGTGACTCGACGGTCTTCGTTGTAATGAACTTCCAGTTCGCGGCCCAGCACATCAACGGCCCACGAGGTGCGCTGTTTAAAGTCATACCGGTAATGGTAATGCTCGCCATCGCTGGTCCAGTGTTCGACCACGCGGGGCTGGCCGTCGATGGTTTCCCAACGGTAGTAACAGTCAAGGCCCAGTGCATTGCTGTGGCGGGTCATCACGCCGTCGGTGTAAGAGAAGCTGCGAATGGAATCGCCATTGCGGTTGTAGACGTCACTGAGCTGGCCGTTGTCGTCGTAGTGGTAACGCGCGAGGGTTTCAACAGCTTCCTTGTTGACGATGCGCTTCACCGACGTCAGCCGTCCCAGCGGGTGCTCGTACTGCAAGTGCACATGCACATTACCGGTGGCGCTGATGTCGGTCA
>NZ_JARVSI010000040.1:0-23654 GCF_030209255.1 Pseudomonas sp. CFBP2511
TCTCCTGATTATGTGGCGCGGCGCAGATTTGTGACGCAGAACGTCACGAATGGCACGCCCACGCTGGAGCGTGCGGAACAATAGTCGCCCGCAAGAACACCATCGTGCCCATGCTCCGCGTGGGTATGCCGTTCTGGACGCTCCGCGTCCTCTCCTGATTATGTGGCGCGGCGCAGATTTGTGACGCAGAACGTCACGAATGGCATGCCCACGCTGGAGCATGCGGCGCGAGAGGTGCTCCGGGCCCAAACAAAAACGCCGCAAAGCTCAAGGCTTTGCGGCGTTATGTGTTGCCCAGCCTCAATCAGACCGTATGCAGGTACCAGTTGTACTCAAGGTCGGAGATCGAGTGTTCGAACTCTTCCAGCTCGCTCTCTTTACAGGCGACAAAGATGTCGATGTATTTCGGATCGATGTACTTGGCCATGACCGGGTTGTCGTCCAGCTCGCGCAGTGCGTCGCGCAGGTTGTTCGGCAGGCTTTGTTCGTGCTGTTCGTACGAGTTGCCTTCCACCGGAGCGCCAGGCTCGATCTTGTTGACCAGACCGTGATGCACGCCTGCCAGCACCGAAGCCATGACCAGATACGGGTTGGCATCGGCACCGGCTACGCGGTGTTCGATACGCACGGCATCGGCCGAACCGGTTGGCACGCGGACCGCGACCGTGCGGTTGTCCAGGCCCCAGGTGGGCGAGTTTGGTACGTAAAACTGAGCACCAAAGCGACGGTACGAGTTGACGTTCGGGCACAGGAACGCCATCTGCGCAGGCAGGGTCTCGAGCACACCGCCGATCGCGTGACGCAATGCGGCGTTCTGCTCGGGATCCTCGCTGGTGAAGATGTTCTTGCCATCGCGATCCAGAATCGAGATGTGGACGTGCAGACCATTACCCGCCTGACCCGGATAGGGCTTGGCCATGAAGGTCGTGTCCATTTCGTGATCGTAGGCGATGTTCTTGATCAGGCGCTTGAGCAGCACAGCGTAGTCGCACGCCTTGATAGCGTCTGCGACGTGGTGCAGGTTCACTTCGAACTGCGCAGGGGCACTTTCCTTGACGATGGCGTCGGCAGGAATGCCTTGCTCCTTCGCACCTTCCAGAATGTCCTGCAGGCAATCGACGTATTCGTCGAGGTCATCGATCAGGTAGACCTGTGTCGAGTACGGGCGCTTGCCGGAGATAGGGGAGCGGGGCGGTTGCGGACGGCCGTTCACATTCTCCTGATCGATCAGGTAGAACTCCAGCTCGAAGGCGGCGCAGATGGTCAGGCCCATTTCATCGAACTTGGCGACCACCTGGCGCAAGACTTCGCGCGGGTCGGCGAAAAACGGGTCACCTTCGATTTCGTGCATGGTCATCAGCAGTTGCGCGGTAGGGCGCTTTTGCCAAGGCTCGTTGCACAGGGTGTCAGGGATGGGATAACAGATTCGGTCAGCATCACCGATATCCAGGCCCAGACCGGTGCTTTCCACCGTGGAGCCGTTGATATCCAGGGCAAATAAAGAGGCCGGCAGGTTGATGCCTTTCTCGTAAACCTTATGGAGGCTGGTGCGCTCGATGCGTTTGCCACGCACCACACCATTCATATCTGCAATCAGAAGGTCAACGTACAGAACCTCAGGATGTTCCTTAAGGAACGCGTTCGCTTCGTTAAGCTGAACGGCACGCGGGGGTACCGACATGATGCAACACCTTTGTTGTTAAAAATATCAATCATCAATGATTGCGGATCTCAGTCAATCCGAAAGCCATGATGAAGTCAATAGAGCCTTTTTTGCCCTAAAACTGCGCCAGATGGCCTTTTTTGCCGCTATTTAGGGCGTTTTATCGTGTTTCTATTCAGTCTTGATCGCCAGCGTGAGCGGCCTGTCTTCTATTTTTAACGGGTTATTGTATAAAAAAATGAACGAGGCTAAGCTCGATCGCAACCCAATAGAGCAACAATAGCGGGGGGTCCAATGCTTCACCTTCCCTTGGTCGGCACGCGGATATCGAGTCCGCATAGCGGTCATCATGCCTGTGATACCCATGCTCGTGGTGAACTGACGCACTTTGCTACACACCTGAACGACCGTTCGGGCTCGCCTGCTCTACGCTCAAGACCTGACATTACCACTATAACCGCGTCGCCAGTGTTATGGCGGCCGTCTGGAACTCCGGCTCTGCAGGTGTCACCTTACCCCTAATCGGCGCCTGCCGAAACGAGTTGTACACCGTGACGCCGACGCGTCGAAAAAACGCCTGATCACGATCAGGACAAGAAAACCCTGAGGTATTTATGAGTACCAACCTCGACCAGCTCACCGATTGGTTGAAAGAACACAAGATTACCGAAGTCGAATGCATGGTGTCCGACCTCACTGGCATCACGCGTGGCAAGATCTCGCCGACCAACAAGTTCATCGCTGAAAAGGGCATGCGCCTGCCTGAAAGCGTGCTGTTGCAGACAGTGACCGGCGACTACGTAGAAGACGACATCTACTACGAACTGCTCGATCCGGCAGACATCGACATGATCTGCCGCCCCGACCAGAACGCGGTGTATCTGGTGCCCTGGGCCGTCGAGCCCACTGCGCAGGTGATCCACGACACCTACGACAAGCAGGGCAACCCCATCGAGCTGTCGCCGCGCAACGTATTGAAGAAGGTGCTCAAACTCTACGCCGATCAAGGCTGGCAGCCCATCGTGGCGCCGGAGATGGAGTTTTACCTGACCAAGCGCAGCGACGACCCGGATTACCCGCTGCAACCGCCCATCGGTCGCTCCGGGCGCCCTGAGACCGGTCGCCAATCGTTCTCTATAGAAGCGGCAAACGAATTCGACCCGCTGTTTGAAGACGTCTATGACTGGTGCGAACTGCAGAACCTGGACCTCGACACGCTGATTCACGAAGACGGCACAGCGCAGATGGAAATCAACTTCCGTCACGGCGATGCCCTGTCGCTGGCCGATCAGATTCTGGTGTTCAAGCGCACCATGCGTGAAGCCGCGCTCAAGCACGACGTGGCGGCGACCTTCATGGCCAAGCCCATGACCGGCGAACCGGGCAGCGCCATGCACCTGCACCAGAGCATCATCGACATCGAGACCGGCAAGAACATCTTCTCCAATGAAGACGGGACCATGAGCGAGCTGTTTCTAAACCACGTCGGTGGCCTGCAGAAGTTCATCCCCGAGCTGTTGCCGCTGTTCGCGCCCAACGTCAACTCGTTCCGCCGTTTTCTGCCCGACACCTCGGCACCCGTTAACGTCGAATGGGGCGAAGAAAACCGCACCGTCGGCCTGCGCGTACCGGATGCAGTGCCGCAGAACCGCCGTGTGGAAAACCGTCTGCCGGGTGCAGATGCCAACCCTTATCTGGCGATTGCCGCCAGCCTGCTGTGCGGTTTCATCGGCATGGTCGAAGGCATCAACCCGAGTGCGCCGGTGGTCGGGCGTGGCTACGAGCGGCGCAATCTGCGCTTGCCGTTGACCATCGAAGACGCGCTGGAACGCATGGAAAACAGCAAGACCATCGAGAAGTACCTGGGCAAGAAATTCATCATCGGTTATGTCGCGGTCAAGCGTGCCGAGCATGAAAACTTCAAGCGTGTGATCAGTTCGTGGGAGCGAGAATTCCTGCTCTTCGCTGTCTGATCCCGCAGGGCGCCGCCGCGGTTGATGCGCGGCGCTCTGACTACTGACCTGAAACAAAGGAAGTGCTGCATGAGTGCCAACAACAACCCGCAAACCCTCGAATGGCAGGCCCTGAGTAGCGAGCATCACCTGGCACCGTTCAGCGACTACAAACAATTGAAAGAAAAAGGCCCGCGCATCATCACCCGCGCCGAGGGCGTGTACCTTTGGGACAGCGAGGGCCACAAGATCCTCGACGGCATGTCCGGTCTGTGGTGCGTGGCCATTGGCTATGGCCGCGAAGAACTGGCCGATGCTGCCAGCAAGCAGATGCGTGAGCTGCCGTACTACAACCTGTTCTTCCAGACTGCTCACCCGCCGGTGCTGGAGCTGGCCAAAGCCATTTCCGAGATCGCTCCGCAGGGCATGAACCATGTGTTCTTCACCGGTTCAGGCTCCGAAGGCAATGACACGATGCTGCGCATGGTTCGTCATTACTGGGCGTTGAAAGGCCAGCCGAACAAGAAAACCATCATCAGCCGCGTCAACGGTTATCACGGCTCCACGGTCGCCGGTGCCAGCCTTGGCGGCATGACGTACATGCACGAACAGGGCGACCTGCCGATACCGGGTATCGCTCATATTCCGCAGCCCTACTGGTTCGGTGAAGGCGGCGACATGACGCCCGACGAATTCGGTGTGTGGGCCGCCGAGCAACTGGAAAAGAAAATCCTCGAGCTGGGTGTCGAGAACGTCGCTGCGTTCATTGCCGAGCCGGTTCAGGGGGCAGGCGGCGTGATCGTTCCGCCTGAATCCTACTGGCCAAAAATCAAAGAGATTCTGTCGCGCTACGACATCCTGTTTGCCGCCGATGAGGTGATCTGTGGTTTCGGGCGCACCGGTGAGTGGTTCGGTAGCGATTTTTACGGCCTCAAGCCCGACATGATGACCATCGCCAAAGGCCTTACCTCCGGTTATGTGCCGATGGGCGGCCTGATCGTGCGCGACGAGATCGTCGCGGTGCTCAACGAGGGCGGTGATTTCAATCATGGCTTTACCTACTCGGGGCACCCGGTGGCGGCAGCCGTCGCACTGGAGAACATTCGCATTCTGCGCGAAGAAAGGATTGTCGAACGGGTGAAGTCGGAAACGGCACCTTATTTGCAAAAGCGTTTGCGTGAACTGAACGATCATCCGCTGGTAGGTGAAGTGCGGGGCGTCGGGTTGCTGGGGGCCATCGAGCTGGTGAAAGACAAAGTCACCCGCGAGCGCTACACCGACAAGGGCGCGGGCATGATCTGTCGAACCTTCTGCTTCGAGAATGGCCTGATCATGCGCGCCGTGGGCGACACGATGATCATTGCGCCGCCACTGGTGATCAGTTTCGCGCAAATCGATGAGCTGGTGGAGAAGGCGCGTACGTGCCTGGATCTGACGCTGGCCGTACTGCAGAGCTGAATCCGCAAAAAGTGCGGGGATGTGCGTTGTTTAACGAGGGGCGGCTTGAAAGCCTGCTCCGGAACTTGCCAGACTAATGGCTACACGCCGCCAATCGACGGTCAGTGATAAAAATACATTGGAGCTACGCATGAAAAAATTTGGCAAGACCCTTCTCGCGCTGTCCCTGATGGGCGTTGTGGCCACTGCTGCGCAGGCCGATGACAAAGTGCTGCACGTCTATAACTGGTCCGATTACATCGCGCCGGACACCGTTGCCAAGTTCGAGAAAGAGTCGGGCATCAAGGTGGTTTACGACGTTTTCGACAGCAACGAGACGCTGGAAGCCAAATTGCTCGCTGGCAAGTCCGGTTATGACATCGTCGTACCGTCCAACAACTTCCTCGCCAAGCAGATCAAGGCGGGCGTTTATCAGGAGCTGGACAAGTCCAAACTGCCGAACTGGAAGAACCTGAACGAATCCTTGCTCAAGGCCGTGTCGGTCAGCGACCCGGACAACAAGCACGCCTTCCCTTACATGTGGGGCTCGATCGGTATCGGCATCAACCCGGACAAGGTCAAGGCCGCGCTGGGTGCTGACGCGCCGGTCAACTCGTGGGACTTGCTGTTCAAGCCCGAGAACGCCGCCAAGCTGAAGTCGTGCGGCATCAGCTTCCTCGATTCGCCAACCGAAATGCTGCCAATCGCGCTGCATTACCTGGGCTACCCGACCGACTCTCAGGACAAGAAGCAGCTTGCCGAAGCCGAAGCGCTGTTCATGAAGATTCGCCCATCGATTGGTTACTTCCACTCGTCCAAGTACATCTCGGACCTGGCCAACGGCAACATCTGTGTCGCGGTCGGTTACTCGGGTGACATCTATCAGGCCAAGTCGCGCGCTGCTGAGGCCGGTGGCAAGGTCAAAGTTGCTTACAACATTCCCAAAGAAGGTGCCGGCAGCTTCTACGACATGGTTGCCATCCCCAAGGATGCCGAAAACGTTGAAGGTGCCTACAAGTTCATGACCTTCCTGATGAAGCCGGAAATCATGGCTGAAATCACCAACGCCGTGCGCTTCCCGAACGGTAACGCTGCTGCTACGGCGCTGGTCGACAAGGAAATCACCGGCGATCCTGGCGTTTACCCGCCTGCTGACGTACAGGCCAAGCTGTATGCAATCGCCGACCTGCCTGCTGCCACGCAACGGATCATGACCCGCAGCTGGACCAAGATTAAGTCAGGTAAATAAGCCTGTCATCAAACCTGTGGATGCTGCGTAGCCCTGGCCGCGCAGCTTCCAACAGACAGGAACATCGCCTAAACCTTTGCTGGTTGGACGCATAGACGGTAAGTTGCGCGCCGGTTTGGTTTTCCGGACGCCCTCCGGCGCTCAGACCCCTCTGCTAAAAGGACTCATTCTTTGTCTATTTCTATTTTTTCCAAAGCCTTGCTGGCGGCTGCCGGCCTGACACTGACCCTCAGTGCCCAGGCTGAATCCACCGTGCATATTTATAACTGGTCCGATTACATCGGCAAGACCACTCTGGCAGACTTCAAAGCCGCTACCGGCATCAAGCCTGTGTACGACGTGTTCGACTCCAACGAAACCCTGGAAGCCAAGCTGCTGGCCGGGCGCACCGGCTACGACGTGGTGGTGCCGTCCAATCACTTCCTCGGCAAGCAGATCAAGGCGGGCGCGTTCCAGAAGCTCGACAAGTCGCTGCTGCCCAACTACAAAAACCTCGACCCTGCGCTGCTCAAGCGTCTGGAGAAAAACGATCCGGGCAACCAGTACGCTGTCCCGTACCTGTGGGGCACCAACGGCATCGGTTATAACGTCGACAAGGTCAAGGCGGTGCTCGGTGTCGACAAGATCGACTCCTGGTCGGTGCTGTTCGAGCCTGAGAACATCAAGAAGCTGTCCAGTTGCGGCGTAGCGTTTCTTGATTCCGCCGATGAAATGCTGCCAGCCATGCTCAACTACCTGGGGCTGGACCCCAACAGCACCAAGGAAGCCGATTACAAGAAGGCCGAAGCCAAGCTGATGGCGATTCGTCCTTACGTAACCTATTTCCACTCGTCCAAATACATCACCGATCTGGCTAACGGCGATATATGCGTTGCCGCAGGTTTCTCGGGCGATGTGTTCCAGGCCAAGGCTCGTGCAGAAGAAGCGGGCAAGGGCGTGAAGCTCGCTTACAGCACCCCGAAAGAGGGCGGCAACCTGTGGTTCGACATGCTGGCGATTCCGGCGGACTCGAAAAACGTCAAAGCCGCCAGCGCCTTCATCAACTACATGCTTGACCCCAAAGTCATTGCCCAGGTCAGCGATGAAGTCGGCTATGCCAACCCTAATCCCGCCTCCGGCGAGTTCATGGAACAGAAAATTCGTACTGACGCAGCGGTCTACCCGCCTCAGGAAGTGCTGGACCGTCTGTTCGTGAACAGCGAGTTGCCACCCAAGGTGCAACGTCTCATGACCCGCAGCTGGACCAAGGTCAAGTCGGGCAAATAACTATTCAGCACCCGGCCGCATTGGCCGGGTTGCCTACCTGTTGGGAGTTTCACCCATGGCAGTTGCCTCCGGCGCCTACAAGAAAGCCCTCGAAGGCGGTCAGCAACCCAAAGAGGTGCTGGTCAGGATCGATAGGGTCACCAAGAAGTTCGACGAGACGATTGCGGTGGACGATGTGTCCCTGCAGATCAACAAGGGCGAAATCTTCGCCCTGCTTGGCGGCTCTGGCTCCGGCAAGTCCACGCTGCTGCGCATGCTGGCCGGTTTCGAGCGCCCGACCGAGGGGCGTATCTACCTCGACGGCGTCGACATCACCGACATGCCGCCGTACGAACGTCCGATCAACATGATGTTTCAGTCCTATGCGCTGTTCCCGCACATGACCGTGGCCGACAACATCGCCTTCGGCCTCAAGCAGGACAAGCTCGCCAAGTCGGAAATCGAAGCCCGTGTGGCCGAAATGCTCAAGCTGGTGCAGATGACCCAGTACGCCAAGCGCAAGCCGCATCAGCTTTCCGGCGGCCAGCGTCAGCGTGTTGCGCTGGCCCGTTCGCTGGCCAAAAAGCCCAAGCTGCTGCTGCTCGATGAACCGATGGGCGCGCTGGACAAGAAACTGCGCTCGCAGATGCAACTGGAGCTGGTGGAGATCATCGAGCGCGTTGGCGTGACCTGCGTGATGGTGACTCACGATCAGGAAGAGGCCATGACCATGGCCGAGCGCATCGCCATCATGCATCTGGGCTGGATCGCGCAGATCGGCAGCCCTATCGACATCTACGAAACCCCTACCAGCCGTCTGGTCTGCGAGTTCATCGGCAGCGTCAACCTGTTCGAGGGTGAAGTGATCGAGGACATGGAAGGCCATGCGCTGATCCGCAGCCCGGAGCTGGAGCGCAACATCTATGTCGGCCACGGCGTCAGTACGTCGGTGGAAGACAAGCACATCACCTACGCATTGCGCCCGGAAAAACTGCTGATCACCGCTGAACAACCCGGTTTCGAATACAACTGGTCGCGCGGCAAGGTCCACGACATTGCCTACCTGGGCGGCCATTCGGTGTTCTACGTCGAACTGCCGGGTGGCAAGCTGGTGCAGTCGTTTGTCGCCAATGCCGAGCGTCAGGGCGCGCGACCTACCTGGGGCGATGAAGTCTACGTCTGGTGGGAAGACGACAGCGGCGTGGTACTGCGCTCATGAAAATACGCAAGATCAAGCGCGCTTTCGAGCGCATAAAGCCCACCGGGCGGCAGATGGTCATCGGTGTGCCGTTCCTCTGGCTGTTCCTGTTCTTTGCCTTGCCGTTTTTGATTGTGCTCAAGATCAGCTTCGCCGAAGCCGACGTCGCGATCCCGCCGTACACCGAGATCTTCAGTTACGCCGACGAAAAGCTGCAGATGGCCCTGAATTTCGCCAACTACACCTTGCTCAGCGGCGATGACCTGTACGTTTCGGCGTACCTGGGTTCGCTGAAAATGGCGTTTATCAGCACCGCGCTGTGCCTGCTGATCGGCTACCCGATGGCCTACGCCATCGCTAGCGCCCGCAAGGACCTGCAGACCGTGCTGTTGCTGCTGATCATGATGCCGACCTGGACCGCGATCCTGATTCGCGTGTATGCGTGGATGGGCATTCTCAGCAACAACGGCCTGCTCAACGCCTTTCTGATGTGGCTGGGCCTGATCGACGCGCCGTTGCAGATCCTCAATACCAACCTGGCGGTGTACATCGGCGTGGTCTATTCCTACCTGCCGTTCATGATCCTGCCGCTCTATGCCAACCTCGTGAAGCACGACACCAGCCTGCTGGAGGCCGCGTCCGACCTGGGCTCCAGCACCTTCAACAGCTTCTGGAAAATCACCGTGCCGCTGTCCAAGAACGGCGTGATCGCTGGCTGCATGCTGGTGTTTATCCCGGTGGTGGGCGAGTTCGTGATCCCCGAACTGCTCGGTGGCCCGGAAACCCTGATGATCGGCCGTGTGCTGTGGCAGGAATTCTTCAACAACCGTGACTGGCCGGTGGCTTCGGCACTGGCGGTCATCATGCTGCTGGTGCTGATCGTGCCCATTATTCTGTTCAACCGCAGTCAGGCCAAAGAGCTGGAGGGCAAGGCATGAACCGCTTTCGATTCTCGAACCTGATGCTGGTTTTCGGCCTGTTGTTCATCTACGCGCCGATGGTGATTCTGGTCATCTACTCGTTCAACGCCTCGCAACTGGTGACGGTCTGGGGCGGTTGGTCGGTGAAATGGTACGTCGGCCTGCTGGACAACTCGCAACTGATGGGCTCGGTGATGCGCTCACTGGAAATCGCCTGCTACACCGCTATTGCGGCAGTGGCATTGGGCACCATGGCCGCGTTCGTCCTGACCCGCATCAGCCGCTTCAAGGGCCGGACGTTCTTCGGCGGGCTGGTCACCGCGCCGCTGGTGATGCCGGAAGTAATCACCGGTCTGTCGCTGTTGCTGCTGTTCGTGGCCATGGCGCAGATGATCGGCTGGCCGCAGGAACGCGGCATCATGACCATCTGGATCGCCCACACGACGTTCTGCGCGGCTTACGTGGCGGTTGTGGTGTCGGCGCGGCTGCGTGAGCTGGACCTGTCGATCGAAGAGGCGGCAATGGACCTGGGCGCGCGCCCGTGGAAGGTGTTCTTCCTGATCACCATCCCGATGATCGCGCCGTCACTGGCTGCCGGGGGCATGATGTCGTTTGCGCTGTCGCTGGACGACCTGGTACTCGCCAGCTTCGTTTCCGGGCCGGGCTCGACGACCTTGCCGATGGAGGTGTTCTCTGCTGTGCGCTTGGGCGTGAAGCCTGAAATCAACGCCGTTGCGAGTCTGATCCTGCTGGCCGTGTCACTGGCGACCTTCCTTGTCTGGTTCTTCACCCGCCGCGCGGAAAACAACCGCAAACGTGCGATCCAGCAAGCCATCGAGGAAAGCGCTGCCGACGCCTGGACGCAGCCTGACCCAAGGCGAGCGCCAGCTGTCTGACAGCTGACGCAGAGCGTCCAGAACTGCATACCTACGCAGAGCGCAGGCACGATGACCAGTCAAATGGCTATCGCTCCCGCGCTCCAGCGTGGGAGCGCAGCTCTGGACGCTCTGCGTCCGATCTTGATAGCGCGGTGCTACGCAGACTTGTGACGCGGAGCGTCACGAAATGCATGCCAACGCGGAGCATTGGCACGATAGTCAAACCCGGTTGTGCCTGATGTACCGTGTGTAACGGTTTCACTGTCGGTTCCCGACAGTTCGAGGACAAGTCCCACACAAGGAATTGTGGCGATCGCTACTCCCCCGGCACCAACCGCAAAACGCCTTCGGTATGCGCTGCCACATCTTCCTCACTAAAGCGCTGCGGCACGTACTCGCCGTTCACAAACGCCTTGGCCTGATCCGAATAGTGCTTGTCGAACGGTACACCGCTCTGGCCTACCGGGTTGATGCCCAGGCTGTGGGCCGGGTCGGCGAAGTCTATGAGGCGGCGGGTCGAGGGGCCGTAGCCGACGGGCCACGGGGCAGGGCGGATGCTGGAGGACAGGTTGTTCGGTACTTCGTGAGTGCCCGGCGCAGCATACGGGCCGACGTTGAAAATACTGTCCAGCGGCTTCTGCGAGCCCAGCGGATGACCTTGGGTCAAAGTGTGAGCCTTGCCCCAGAGCCATTCATCCGGATTGGTGCCGTACAGCGATCGCAAGTGCGAAACGCTGGCCCGCCAGGCCACCTTGACGGTGTTGGCGCGGCTTTCTTCGTGGGGCGAATTGCGGTTGTTCCACCACGGCGAATCGGCATCGGCGGCCAGGCGTGGCAAGGCGGAGTCCAGTGCGCGGGTCGACAGCAAGGTTTCAAACAGCGCATCGCCCAGTTCGTCGTGGAAAGTCTCTTCAGTCAGGTCGAAGAGGAACTGGTTGAACAGCGTGGCACCCACCGAATCAACCGGGTAATCACCTTTCCAGCTGGCCAGCCGCTCGACCAGCGCGAGTTCGTCCGGGTCGCTGATCACGCTGCGCAGCACCGGAATCAGCGGCCTGAGAATGCTCGGGGCGTAATCGGTCTGTGTGCTCAACTGCAAGGCCTTGCTGGCCGCCAGGTCCCACTTGATGCTGGAATCACTCAGTTGCCGGTTGAGTTCCTGGCCGCGCTCAGCCGGGTTGTAATACCCCGGGATCTGCATGCCGGTCGGCGACAGTGGCTGGAAGTTGGCTGACACGATGTAGCCACGCGCCGGGTTTTCTTCGTGCGGGTTGGCGCTGAACGGGTAGAAACCCAGTTTATCGGCCTGCGCGGTG
Source organism: Pseudomonas sp. CFBP2511 (assembly GCF_030209255.1). NCBI lineage: Bacteria > Pseudomonadati > Pseudomonadota > Gammaproteobacteria > Pseudomonadales > Pseudomonadaceae > Pseudomonas > Pseudomonas sp. CFBP2511. Next base: position 11,859 of record NZ_JARVSI010000040.1, read on the forward strand.
CTGCCATCCAGAATGAAACCCGGGTTGACGCCTTCCGGGCGGATCGGCAGTTGCGCCGCTGCCCACCAGCCAATGTCGCCCTTGGCGTTGGCCCAGACGATATTAAGGCCCGGCGACTGGATCTTCTCGGCGGCGCTGCGCATCTTGTCCAGCGTGTCGGCGCGATTGGCCTCGTAGAAACCATCAAGCACCGGGTTGGCGGACACCAGAAATGACCACCACATTGCAATCGGCGTCTGACCGGCATTCTTGCCCATCACGTTATTGACGATAGGGCCGTGCGGCGACTCAATCAGGGTCAGCGTGACCGGGGCCTGACCTTTGACCGCGATCTGCTGCTCGGTACGCTTCATGTCCACCCATTGGCCGTGATACCAGACCTGATTGGGGTTGTCGGGGTTGGTCTTTTCGGCGATCAGGTCAACGTCGTCGTTTTGAAACATGGTCAGGCTCCAGCCGAAATCCATGTTGTGGCCCAGAAACGCGAACGGGTTGAGCGCCGGAAAGTGACCGTACAGCTCAAAGCCTGGCGCAGACAGCTGCGCCTCGTACCATACCGAGGGCACCGAGAAGCGGATGTGCGGATCGCCCGCAAGAATAGGTTTACCGCTTTGCGTGCGGCTGCCGGAAATCGCCCAGGCGTTGCTGCCCTCGAATTGCGGCAGGCCTGCGTCTTCCAGCGCCTTGTGGCTCAACTGTGCCAGTTCAGCCAGGCCTTTCCAGTCGGCGCTGGCCAGTGCCGGTTTTGCGCCCAGCATACCGTCCGGGTGCCAGTCCAGATCGAACACTTTCAAATACTGCGGGCCAAGCTGGTCGCGCACGTAGGTCAGCAGTGGCTCGGTGCGGAACGCGGCGGCAAAACTGTACGCCAGATAGCCGCCGATGCTGAGCGTGTCTTCGGCAGTGAAGCGCCGCCTGGGGATGCCCAGCACGTCAAACTCCATTGGCCTTGCGTGGGTGTCCTGGTACTGATTGATGCCGTCGATGTAGGCTTCCAGCGCTTTCCAGGTCGCAGTGGTCTTGTCCTGGTGTGCGACGTATGCGTCAGCATGCTCGCGGATGCGCAGGGTGCGAAACAGTTTGTCGGTCTCGAGCAGATTCGGCCCGAGTATTTCGGCCAGTTCGCCACGCGCCAGACGACGCAGCATTTCCATCTGGAACAGCCGGTCCTGGGCATGGGCGTAACCCAGCGCACGGTACAGATCGGCTTCGTTTTCAGCCCGTATGTGCGGTACGCCGCGCTCGTCGTAACGCAGGGTGACGGGCGCTTGAAGACGGCTCATGGCGATCTCGCCATCGCGGACCGGCTGCTTGCTGTTCACGTACCAGCCTGCGCCGCCGGCGATGATGGCACTAATAATGGCTAGAATGACAAGGCTGCGTTTCATCCGGGTTCTCGAAAATTACAACTGGCAGGGGCCATGCAGGCTACAGTTTCAAAAGTGCAATCAGCTAGCGACAAAGCCGGGTCTCTCGACTGAGCGGGTGGCTGAGTCAGTCTGCAAGCTTGCGGCAATTGTCGTTACGACACCATGAAGCTTTGCGGCAAACTGGCGAATATCACGACAGTCGATTATGGCGGCATAGCTTGCCATGCCGGAGTAGACAGAAGAATATCGTTACACAACTTTACGATTTCCTTGCCGGAATCTGGAAACCCCATGTCCGCCACGTTCGACCCCGATAATCTGCGAGCCAGCCTGCTGGCGCTGAACGTTATTGACCCCCTTTCTCTGGACGGTCAGGCGTATCAGCGCTTCTACGGTCTTGCAGGCCTTGGCGGTGAAAATGTGGTGCGCAGCTGGCTTGGTCGCCTTGATGTTGACGGCTATGAGATTGTCGGGCAAGTGTGGCTGCCCGAAAGCCCGGTCGCGACGCTGTTTCTGTTTCATGGTTTCTACGACCACATGGGCCTGTACCGGCATGTCATCGAATGGGCGCTGACCCAGGGTTTTGCAGTGATCTCCTGCGACCTGCCAGGGCATGGATTATCCAGCGGCAGCCGTGCCAGCATCAACGATTTCGCCGAATATCAGGTGGTATTGCAGCGCCTGCTGCTTGAAGCCGGCTCCTTGGGGCTGCCGCACCCCTGGCATCTGTGCGGGCAAAGCACGGGTGGCGCGATTGTGATCGATCACTTGCTGCATCAGGGCGCAGAGTCTCCGGCGCAAGGTGAAGTCATTCTGCTGGCACCCTTGGTCAGGCCGCGTGCATGGGGCTGGTCGCGTTTCAGTTATCGCCTGCTCAAGCCCTTCGTGAGCGGCATTGCCCGGCGCTTCACCGAGAACTCGAACGCGCCGGCGTTCCTGCCTTTTCTGCTGGCCGACCCGTTGCAGCCGCGTCGCCTGCCGACCGCCTGGGTCGGCGCGCTAGCGCAATGGATCGTGCGCGTCGAAAGTGCTCCTCGCAGCCTGCGCAGCCCGATCATCATTCAAGGCGACGCAGACATGACGGTCGATTGGTCGCACAACCTTGCGGTCCTGAAAGACAAGTTCAGCCAGCCGCACATTCTCATGCTGGGGCACGCCCGGCATCATCTGGCCAACGAAACGCCGGAATTGCGGGCCAGGTACTTTGATTTCGTGAAAGGGCGGCTGGGCTAGGTTTTCGCAGCCTTGTCTGCCAGCAGCGCCTTTACCTGGCGGCGCAGGCGAAAGTTTTCAGCGGCCAGCACGGCCACCATCAGCAGACCCAGTACGCCAAACGCATCCTGCCCCAGAGAACTCCAGAACAGCCAGGCGAAAAAGGACATTACGATAGCGGTGGCCAGCAGGGCCAGAGAGTCTTTCATGCGATTGCTTCCATTCCTTGACCTCAGGCGCTTGAGGGCCTGAACGGTGTTTACTGTCTGGGATTCAGGCTCGATGCACTTTGCCCCACTGCCAGCCCTGCGCGAATCGCAGCCAGTGCGGCCTGGTAATAGGCTTTGCCTTGCGGCGACTCGGCGAACGTCGAGAACTCTTCAAGCTCCGGGTCGGACAGGTCGCGGTAAACATACAGCAGCGTGTTGTTCAGGTCGGCGCTGATCTGTGCCATCAGGCGTTCGCGCTGGCCTTCGAGCATGCCCTGCGCCTGACCGCCGCCCAACAGGCCGGGGATCATCTGGCTCAGGCTGTCTGCCGCAACGCCTGCAATGGCAAGGCTGACTTCGGCACCGGCCTGTTTGGCGGGCAGCGCCTGGGCCAGATGACCGATCAGCAACTGGCGCGTTGCATCCGCTTGTATGTGCGGGATGCCCTGGGCGTGCTTGGCCAGTTGATCGGCGCGGGTCGCGGTCAGCTCGGCATTGACGATCTTGCGACCCAGCGGTGACTGGAAAAACTGCAGCGATGGTGTGGGGTCATTGAGGCTTTCACGCAGGCGTTTTGAAGCGCGCTGGTCCATTGCCTGCGGGGCGAAACGCTGATTGCTGTTGGCCACCAGCGCCTGAAAAACTGCTGGCGGCAGGTTATTGCTGTAACGCTGCTGGGCCGCTTTGAGAGCATCGTTGAAATGCGCGCGCTGTTCCGGCCAGCCTGCAGCTTTGTACAACTGATCGTAGTTGTCTGCCCAGACAGGCGAGGTGCAGAACATCAACAGCAAAACAAACAAACGACGCATTGGGGACTCCTGTCGGCAGGCCGCTATTCTCCGGGTGTTAGCGTGGATTTGTCGAGTTATGAGTGCCGTTTGCGAATGAAATCTCGCGCCATTGATACCGCGTGTATACGCCTCTGTCGAATTTCAGGGCTTATGGATACTATGCACGTCATGCGCATACCCTCTGACCACCCACTGCTGCTGAGAATCGTCGACGACCTGGCCGCCAATGGCTGGTCGCAGCAGAATATTTTCCTGCCGGAAGCTCTGACCCTCGAGCTTGCGCAAGAGTGCCGCAAACGTGCAGCCGAAGGCGAGCTTGAGCCTGCTGCTGTTGGCAAAGGACCGGCACAGGAAATTCGCGAAGGCATTCGTGGTGATCGTATTCAGTGGCTCGAGCCTGGGCAGGTGGAGTGTTGCGACAGCTACCTGGAACTGATGGACAGCTTGCGCCAGGCGCTCAATCGCGGTCTGTTTCTGGGGCTGCAAGATTACGAAAGCCACTTTGCCCTGTACCCGCCAGGTGCCCGCTACCTGCGGCATGTGGATCGCTTTCGTGACGATGACAAGCGCATGGTGTCGGTGGTGCTCTACCTCAATAATGCCTGGCTGCCGGAGCATGGCGGTCAGTTGCGCATGTACCTCAAGGACGATCTGGCTTATGACGTCCAGCCTGCAGGCGGTTGCCTGGTGGTGTTTCTCTCGGGTGACATTCCCCACGAAGTCATGCCCGCCACCCGTGACCGGCTTTCATTGACCGGCTGGTTCAGGCGTCGAGGCAATGAGCTGTTCCAGTAATGCCGTTATGCCTCATGAAAACTGTTTCATGAATGTGGTGAGCCATTGAGCCCGGCAGCGGTCTATCGTGAGCACACCTGAACCGACGGATTGTCGTGTGCAGGGTCGGACTTACGTCAACTGTAACTGGAGCAATCATGAAATCCTTATTTTCTGGAACGGTGGTAGCAGGTCTGTTGCTGAGTGCGTCCATGCTGGTCAGCGCTGCAGAAATGCCGCAGACCGCATCGCCTGAAGGTGCCGAGGTGTACATCATTTCGCCCAATGATGGCGAAACGGTGACCTCGCCGTTCAAGGTGCAATTCGGCCTCAAAGGCATGGGCGTCGCGCCAGCCGGTGTGGACGTGCCCGAGACCGGTCACCACCACCTGCTGATCGATGTGAAAGACCAGCCCGCCGCAAATATGCCGTTGCCGGTCAGCGACAACATCCGCCACTTCGGCAAAGGCCAGACCGAAACCGAACTCAACCTGCCGCCAGGCCAGCACACTCTGCAATTGCTGATGGGCGACAAAGGCCACATGCCGCTGAACCCTTCGGTCGAGTCGAAGAAGGTCACGATCAATGTGAAGTAGGTAGTTGATTTCACCTGAGAGGGTGTGACGCACAGCGTCACGAACGGCAGTCACGATAATTTCAATTATCGTGCGACGCTCCGCGTCGGCATGCCGTTCCGGACGCTCTGCGTCCGATCTTGAGGGGGCGAGTACCCATGCAGTGCATGGGCACTCTGGTCAGAACGCTCGGATCAGAACAACACGCGGCTGCGGATGGTGCCTTTGATGTGTTGCAGCTTGGCCTGTGCCAGGTCCGAGTACTCGGCGTCAACGTCGATCACCACGTAGCCGACTTTCTCGTTGGTCTGCAAGAACTGACCGGAGATGTTGATGCCGTTTTCGGCGAAGACCTTGTTGATCTCGCTGAGTACGCCCGGGATGTTTTCGTGGATGTGCAGCAGGCGGTGTTTGCCTGGGTGCGCAGGCAGCGCCACTTCCGGGAAGTTGACCGAGGACACCGACGTACCGTTGTCGCTGTACTTGACCAGCTTTTCTGCCACTTCCAGACCAATGTTGGCCTGCGCCTCGGCAGTGGAACCACCGATGTGCGGGGTCAGGATCACGTTGTCCAGGCCACGCAGCGGGCTTTCAAAGATGTCGTCGTTTGAACGTGGCTCGACCGGGAACACGTCAATGGCAGCGCCGATCAGGTGTTTGTCCTTGATCGCGTCAGCCAGGGCATCCAGTTCGACGACTGTGCCGCGCGCGGCGTTGATCAGGATGCTGCCCTTTTTCATCGCGCGGATTTCTTTCTCGCCGATCATCCACTGGGTTTCGGTGGTTTCTGGAACGTGCAGCGTGACGATGTCGGACATGCCCAGCAGCTCGTTCAGGCTGGAAACCTGAGTGGCGTTGCCCAGTGGCAACTTGGTCAGCGTGTCGTAGAAATACACCTGCATGCCCAGGCCTTCAGCCAGCACTGACAATTGCGTGCCGATCGAGCCGTAGCCGACGATGCCGAGCTTCTTGCCACGGATCTCGAAGGAGTTGGCCGCGCTCTTGATCCAGCCGCCACGGTGGCAGGACGCGTTCTTTTCCGGGATGCCGCGCAACAGCAGAATCGCCTCGGCCAGCACCAGTTCGGCAACCGAACGGGTATTGGAGTAAGGCGCGTTGAACACCGCAATACCGCGTTCGCGCGCTGCGTTGAGGTCAACCTGATTGGTGCCGATGCAGAAGCAGCCCACTGCGACCAGTTTCTTGGCGCTATCGAACAGCTCTTCGGTCAGTTGGGTGCGGGAGCGGATACCGATAAAGTGAGCGTCGGCGATCTTTTCCTTCAGTTCGGCTTCCGGCAGAGACTTGGTGTGGTACTCGATGCTGGTGTAGCCGGCTGCCTTGAGGACGTCGACAGCGGATTGATGGACGCCTTCGAGAAGAAGGAACTTGATCTTGCTCTTGTCGAGGGAAGTCTTGCTCATCTGCGTAAACCTGTGTCCCGAAGAAAATTGGCAGGGGTGCCCGGATCGGCTCTGGGCACGACTCGCGGGGGGCGTATGCTAGCATATGAGCCCCGCGAAACCTCATTCCAGAACGTGAACCGTTCTCAGGATGCCCATGAATTGTCCGAGAGTTGAGTCGATGACCCATCCCGCTTTGATTGATGAGCTGCAAGCCCTGGCTGACCCCGGCAAGGTGCTGACTGATGCCGGTTCTCTGGAGACCTACGGCAAGGACTGGACCAGGCAGTTCACCCCCGCGCCGCTGGCTATCGTGTTTCCCAAGACCACCGAGCAGGTTCAGGCCATTGTGCGCTGGGCCAATGAGCGTCTGGTCGCGCTGGTGCCGTCTGGCGGGCGCACCGGGTTGTCTGCGGCAGCGGTGGCGGCCAACGGTGAGGTGGTGGTGTCATTCGATTACATGAACCAGGTGCTGGAACTGAATCTCACCGACCGTACGGCAGTTTGCCAGCCGGGCGTGATCACCCGGCAGTTGCAGGCGCTGGCCGAAGACAACGGCCTTTATTACCCGGTCGACTTTGCCTCGTCGGGCTCCAGCCAGATCGGCGGCAATATCGGCACCAATGCGGGCGGGATCAAGGTCATTCGCTACGGTATGACCCGCAACTGGGTGGCTGGCCTCAAAGTGGTCACCGGCAAGGGCGACCTGCTTGAACTGAACAAGGACCTGATCAAGAACGCCACCGGTTACGACCTGCGGCAGTTGTTCATCGGTGCCGAAGGCACGCTGGGGTTCGTGGTCGAAGCCACCATGCGCCTCGACCGCGCGCCGAAAAACCTCACTGCGATGGTGTTGGGCACCACCGATTTCAACTCGATCATGCCCGTGTTGCATGCCTTCCACGGCAAGCTCGACCTGACAGCCTTCGAATTCTTCTCCGACAAGTCTTTCGCCCGGGTCATGGGGCGCGGCGATGTGCCGTCACCCTTTGATACGCCTTGCCCGTTCTATGTGCTGCTGGAATTTGAAGCGACCACCGAAGACCTTGCCGATCAGGCGCTGGCGACCTTTGAGCATTGCGTCGAGCAGGGCTGGGTGCTGGACGGGGTCATGAGCCAAAGCGAGCAGCAGTTGCGCAACCTGTGGAAGCTGCGCGAATACATCTCCGAGACCATCTCGCACTTCACCCCGTACAAGAACGACATCTCGGTCACGGTCTCGAAAGTGCCGGAATTTCTCGCCGAAATCGACGCCATCGTTGCCGAGTACTACCCGGACTTCGAAGTGCTCTGGTACGGCCATATCGGCGACGGCAACCTGCACCTGAACATCCTCAAGCCTGAAAACCTCGACAAGGACGAGTTCTTCGTCAAATGTGCGCGGGTCAACAAATGGGTGTTCGAGACCGTAGAAAAGTACAACGGCTCGATTTCTGCCGAGCATGGCGTCGGGATGACCAAACGCGATTACCTGACGTACAGTCGCTCGCCGGTGGAAATCGAGTACATGAAGGCGTTGAAAGCGGTCTTCGACCCCAACGGCATCATGAACCCCGGCAAGATATTCGCCGTTTGATCCCTGCCGTACCGTGTACCGCCACGCTAAAACAGCCACGCCACACTTATCAGACTGAGGAGACGTCATGAGCTACCAGCACAAATATGTCGATGGAACGAGCATTCACTTCCCGCTGGGCAAAGTGGTCTGCATCGGCCGCAACTATGCCGAGCACGCCAAGGAACTGGGCAACCCGGTGCCCACCGAGCCGCTGCTGTTCATGAAGCCTGGCAGTGCGGTGGTTGCACTGGAAGGCGGTTTCACCATCCCGGCCGATCGTGGCTCGGTGCATTACGAAGCCGAGATTGTGGTGTTGATCGGCAAGCCCCTGAGCAAGAATCCGTCCCGCGAAGAAGTGCTCGACGCGATCAGCGGCTTTGCACCCGGCCTGGACCTGACCCTGCGTGACGTGCAGTCCCGTCTGCGCGAGAAAGGCCTGCCGTGGGAACTGGCCAAGTGCTTCGACGGCGCTGCGGTGATCCCTCCATTCGTCCCGGCTGGCACCTTCACGGACCTGACAGACATCGGCATTCGTCTGACCATCAACGGCAAAGTGGTGCAGGACGGCAACAGCAGCCTGATGCTCAACCCCATCGTGCCGATGATTCAGCACATGGCGGCCAACTTCTCGTTGCAGGCCGGTGACCTGATCATGACCGGTACGCCTGCTGGCGTGGGGCCGTTTGAAGCCGGTGACGAAATCGTTCTGGAACTGACCGGTCAAACGCCATTCACCAGCGTCGTTCGCTGACAGCGCAGCCGTTTCATGCAGTAGCCAAAGCCACGCGGGATCATTCCCGGGTGGCTTTTGTTTGTGGGGTAGTTGATAGTTCAGTCGATTTTGCGTTTTTTTCACACCCGCTCTGGATAATCCTGCCGGCCCTTCACGGGCACCCGTGTCGTCATGAAGTCTCACCTGCTCAGGAACACTTGAATGGCCCTTCCTGCCTCAACGCCGCCTCGCGCTAAAAAACGCTTCGCCTGGATACGCACCCTGCGTTGGTATTGGTGGCTGCTGCTGTTCATCTTGCTGGGCTATGGCCTGTCTCACATCATGCATTGGGATGATCGCGGGCTGCTTTGGCTCAAGGAAAGGTTCGAGAGCAACGAAGAGCGCAGCGCAAGTATCTGGTTGCCGGACTATCATGTAGAGATCGATGCCAAAGCGTTGCCAGGCATGGAAAAAGACGAGGCTTCGGACCTTTCTTATAACCCGATCAGCAAAACGCTGTTCGCGGTCATGGGCAAGAATGCGTTTTTGGTGGAATTGACGCTCAAGGGCGATGTGCTGCGCAAGATTCCGCTGGTCGGCTGGAGCAATCCGGAAGGCGTGGCCGTCATGAATGACGGGCTTATTGCTATCACCGACGAACGTCAACATCAGCTGACCATTGTCAAGGTGACAGCCGATACCACCACCCTGAACATTGCAGACTTCCCCCACTACGAGCTGGGCACGTCGGCCAACAAGAACAAGGGTTTCGAGGGCGTCGCCTGGGACCCGCGTCGTCAGCAACTGCTGCTGGGCGAAGAGCGTCCGCCAGCGTTGTACACCTGGAAGAGCGACGGCAGCAACGTGCTCAAGGGCGACAAGCAGAGCCTTTTGAGTCGCGCTCTGGACATGCGCAACCTGTCGTCACTGAGCATCGATCCGCGCACCGGCCACATGCTGGCGCTTTCAGCAGATTCGCACATGCTGCTGGAAGTGGACGAGCAGGGTAATCAGGTCAGCTTCATGACCCTGCTGGGTGGCATGAATGGCTTGAAAGATACGATTCCTCGCGCAGAAGGTGTTGCGCTGGATGAGGCCGGGACGCTGTACATGGTCAGCGAGCCGAACCTGTTCTATTCGTTTCGCAAGCAGTAAGCCAGGACGGCAACCACATAACTGGTAATCAAATAGCACTACGCCATTAAGCTTGCTTTCAGAATGGCGTGGTATCAATGCCGCCCGCTCAACTTGCCCGAGTCACCTCAATGCGCCGCTCTACCCGCTCTTTACTCCTGCTCATTGCCCTTGTTCCGTTGGCCGGGCTGTTCATGCTCGCCAATGAGCGATACCGCTATGTGGAACGCGTGCTGTTCGACTGGCAAGTGTTCTGGCAATCCGACTCGCTTGAGGCCATTGGCCTTGATCAGTATCGCGCTGTGACAGAAGGTCAGGTCATCAACGGGCTTGAGGACGATGTCTCGGGCCTGAGCTTCGACCCGGACCGCAAAAGCCTGTTCACCGTGACCAACCAGAACCCCGAGCTTGTCGAGCTGAGCCTGGACGGTCGCGTGCTGCGGCGTATTGCGCTGGTGGGTTTTGGTGATGCCGAAGCGGTCGAATACATCAGCCCCGGCGTTTACGTCATCAGTGACGAGCGTCAGTTACGGCTGATTCAGATTCACGTCGATGACAGCACAAAAAGCCTGAACGCCGCCGATGCCGAGCAGCTGACGCTGGGGCTGACGGCCAGCGGCAACAAGGGCTACGAAGGGCTGGCCTATGATTCGCGTGGCAAGCGCCTGTTTGTCGCCCGCGAGCGCGATCCGGTGCAGATCATCGAGGTGCGTGGCTTTCCCCGAGTCAATGCCGATGCGCCGGGCAATCTTCAGGTCATCACCGACGGCAAGCGCGACGGCAAGCTTTCCGTGCGTGATCTTTCCAGCCTGCAATTCGATGAAGTGAGCGGTCACCTGCTGGCGCTGTCCGATGAGTCGAAACGGATTCTGGAACTCGACACCACGGGGCGGCCGATTGGCAGTGGCTCGCTGAAAGAAGGCGATATGGGGTTGAGCAAGAGCGTGCCACAGGCCGAAGGCATGGCCATGGACGACGAAGGGACGTTGTATCTGGTGAGCGAGCCGAACCTGTTCTACGTGTTCCGCAAGCCTTGAGTCGTTGAGGCGCATGCCCACTTTGCGTGGGCATGGCCGGGTGCATCAGCGGGTGAGGGTCTTCACGCCTTCGGCGGTGCCCAGCAGCAGCAGATCAGCCGGGCGCGCGGCGAACAGGCCGTTGGTGACCACGCCGACGATGGCGTTGATGCTCGCTTCCAGCTCCACCGGGTTGGTGATGCTCATGTTGTGCACGTCGATGATGATATTGCCGTTGTCGGTCAGCACGCCTTCACGGTAGACCGGGTCGCCGCCCAGCTTCACCAGTTGCCGCGCAACGTGGCTGCGCGCCATCGGCACAACTTCAACCGGCAGCGGGAATGCGCCCAGCACTGGCACCAGCTTGCTGCCGTCGGCGATGCAGATGAAGGTCTTGGCCACTGCCGCGACGATCTTCTCGCGAGTCAGTGCTGCACCGCCGCCTTTGATCAGGTTCAGATGCTCGTCGCTTTCATCGGCGCCATCGACGTAGAACTCCAGGTCGCTGACGGTGTTCAGCTCATAGACCGGAATACCGTGGCCCTTGAGGCGTGCAGCGGTGGCTTCGGAGCTGGCGACTGCGCCGTCGAACGCACCCTTGTGTTTGGCCAGTGCATCAATGAAGCAGTTGGCTGTGGAACCGGTGCCGACGCCCACAATGCTCTTGTCGTCGAGCTTTGGAAGGATGAAATCGACAGCGGCTTGGGCGACTGTCTGTTTGAGTTGATCCTGGGTCATGCGGGCTCCACGGTGCCTGATGTAGGTAAATGAGAGGTTTCTGGAAAAGGCGGGACGCAAAAAGGCCCGTATTATAGCGGCGACTGCACCGCAAAGCCTTGTCATTCGTATGGTCGTCTTTCGGCACGCAGGGTAGACTTCCCGACCTTGCCCGCTTCGTCAGTGATGCCGCCCCCGATGCTTGAACAATACGTCAAGAAAATCCTCACCTCGCGCGTCTACGACGTAGCGGTCGAAACCCCGCTGCACGGCGCCCGCCAGCTGTCCGAGCGGCTGGGCAATCAGGTGCTGCTCAAGCGCGAAG
>NZ_JARVSI010000047.1:0-22069 GCF_030209255.1 Pseudomonas sp. CFBP2511
TTACCGCTCATCGAACTGCGATTGCAGGAGGTGGGCTGACCATACATTTGCCTACGACATCCTCTGCCGCCTGACGCAGGAAGCCTCGCCTCGCAAACTGCACCCACACAGCCCAAAGACCCCGTCGGTGCAGCCTGTTCATGCTTTCACATCAGCCATTCAATTCCTGCGGTCAATGATGTAGAGCATTTTGCCTCGCTCCGAGACGGCGTAGTCTCTGGCATCCTTGCGCACAACCAGCACGCTGCCCTGGTCTTTCTGATAGGCCTCGTTGATGTCCGGAATATCGGCGATGGCTGTTTCGATTCTGGCGCGTTCATCTTCGTTGACTTCCGAGGCCTGAACGAAAACGGTCACCAGTTCTTTGCGCGCATCAGTCACTGACAGGTGAACCTGGATTTCCAGCGTGCGGCCCAGTGTCTGTTTGATCGCTTGTTGAATGATGCCCAGACCAATGAGGTTGCCCATGAAGTTGAAGCTCATGTCCTCCCGCTGGATGTCAGTCAAATAGAGCTTGTCGCCTTTCAGCGAAAGCGTTGCGGTGTCTCCCAGGCGATACCGGAGCAGCGGTGTGAAGTTCTCGCGGGTCAACGAGGTGATGAGGATGCTGTCGCCTTCTTTCTCGATGAAGTATTTGTCGGAAAGAAACTCGTATTCGGTGTGGCAAGGGCTGTTGGTGAAACCCAGAATGCCGCCCTCGGAACTGCCATATACGCCGACGATGGAGACCTGTTCGCCAAAGGCTTCCCTGATGATTTTCTTCTGAAAGGTTTTCAGGCCCTCGCCATTGAAGACGACCTTTTCGATATCGATGTGCACACCGTGCTGCTGCATGGCATCGATGAACTGCAGGATGGTCGAGGGTACGCCGAGCAGTACGTTGAGCTTGATCGAGTTGAGCGCCTCGAAGTGACTCTTGGTCAGCAGGGTGATATCGCCTACGGACACCACATGCGCACCGCAGTTACCGGCCATCATGGTGGTGATGTTGTTCAGGGCAGAAAACAGGTTGATGGTGAACAGGTTGGCGCAGCGATCACCGGGTTGAATGAAACCATTGCTGCGGAAGACGTTGGAGCGGGAACTGTCTTCATCGACTTCACAGTCGTAGTAGTAATAACAGCGTTTGAGGTTGCCGCTGGTGCCACTGGTAAAGCCGATCAGGCAGTTGCGCTCGTTGCGCTCAAGGCAGCGTTCGGTTTGTGCCGCGAAGCCTTCCTTGTCCATGATCGGTACGTGGGTTCTGAAGTCCTGGTAGGTGAAACCTTCAAAATCGTTGTTCTGGTGAGTTTTAGCGGCAGTATTGGAAATTCTGCTCCATTCCTTTTCTACATCGTAGGCAGTCATGAGAGTCCTCTATAGTCCATTTTTTTGATTATCTGTACGACCTGCCCACCCGTCAGCAGCGAAGGGCGGACAAAGCGTGGGCTATGAGTTACCTCAATGGCGAGATCGGTTCCCTGTTAGGTCGAGCTTGTTGCCTATCCGCTTTTTCATGAGCAGATGCGCCACCCAGCAGGCACAAAAGGCCACTATGGTGTTGCCCAGCAGTTGCCCGAGCATGACACCGACACTGCCGAATGCCTGTGCGCCATACCACACGAACGGCACCGTTCCCAGGCTGGCCCGCAGCCAGCCAAACAACGTCACGTACATCGGTCGACCTGCGCTGAGAAAGATAGACGTGGCAATGAACTGGAGCCCGATCAGCGTCCAGAGAAGACCGCCCCATCGACAGAACGCGGAGAAAACAACCAGGCCTTCGCCGGAAACATGGAACAGTCTGGCCAACGGCTCAGCAAGAAGAATCAGCAACAGCGAGGTGGTTGCCCCGTAGCCGATCAGCAACCCGTACGTGGTTTTTACGGCTTGCGAGACGCGGGCGGTGTTCATTGCGCCGAGGTTTTGTCCCAGTATCGGAATCAGCGCGCCGGGCAAGGCAAACACCACGCAAAACGCTACCTGAATGACCCTGTCGATCACCCCGATCGCCGCCAGCGCCTGTGCACCGAATGGCGCCATCGCAGCCATTACGTAGGCCATGCCCACCGGTGTCGCCAGGTTTCCGATCACCGCGGGCACGGCAGTTCGACCGATAATGCTGATGTCGCCTGACAGGTGCGTCAGGCTGACCCGACAGGTCAGGCGGGCGACACGGTGGACGTAATAAAATCCCAGGCACGCCGATACCAGGCTCGATATCAGGTAGGCGACCCCCGCACCCGCCAGGCCCAGATCGAACACGATGATAAGCAGCGGGTCGGCGATTGCGACGGCAGCAGTCGCAGTCAGCAGGGTCCACATCGCCTGTTTGCCGAACCCTGCACTGCGCAGTATCTGCACGCACAGTTGCTCGACGGCAACCAGCACCGAGGCCGGAAGGGTTAGCCAAAGGTACTCGCGCGCCGCGGTGAAACTACTGCCCTCGCCGCCCAGCATTTGTATGGCTGAATCCAGAAATATCAGCTCAAGCCCAGCGCAACAGACAGTGGCAATGATGCCCAGCAGCAAGCCGCTGCTGGCGAGCCGTCTGGCCTGATCCGGCACGCCACTGCCCAAGGCTCTCGACACGGTTGAAGAGACTGCCACGGCGATGCCAAGAATCATCGAGATAATGAAAAACATCAGAGTCTTGGCCACCGCGAACGCGGCCAGCAAACTGTCGTCGCGCAGCATCGCGATATAAACCACGGTCAGCACTTCGATCAGAAAGATCGACAACAGGCTGGTCGCACTGGTGCTGGTCATGAACACAACATGCCGCAACACCGAGCCCTCGGTGAAGACTGCTTTGGTAACCGCCATTGACCCTTCTCTTCCCGTTGAACGCCATCGCCGATTTTCAGATGAGCATCGGCAGTGCAGCACCCCGGACTATTGAGCGCTCACTGAGTGACCGAAACAACGTTGCAGTTCCGGAAAGTTTACGGGCAAGAACCATCGCACAACGAAAAAGCGCCCCGAAAGGCGCTTTGACTGATGCTGCTGTTGAAGTGTGATACGCGGTCAGAGCACGCTCAACGGATACTCCATAATCACCCTTACTTCATCCAGATCCGATTCAAACGCTGTAGCGCGAGTATTGGCCTGGCGAACGCGCAGGGACAGGTCTTTCAACGAGCCGGTCTGCACGATGTATTTGGCTTCGATGTTGCGCTCCCAACGCTTCTGATCGGTCAGCGGGTTACCTTGTGCGTCGCGGCGCATGTAGGTGCTGTTGGCGTTGGAGTAGTCGGCGTCGGTGCCTTTGCCGTAACGGGTCATGAATGACAGGCCGGGAACGCCATAAGTGGACATGTCGAGGTTGTAGGTGACCATCCACGAGCGCTCTTTGGGTGAGTTGAAGTCGCTGTACTGGATGGAGTTGGCCAGGTAGATGGAGTCGGACTGCCTGAGGTAGTCGAAATCGTCATCACCCTGGTTGCGCTGGTGCGAGAGCGACAGGGTGTGCGCGCCGTATTGCAGGGCGACTTTTGCACTCCAGATATCGTTGTCGAATTCGCCGAGCAGCTTTTTGCCTTCGTCGGTGGCGTTGTAATAGTTCAGGCTGCTGGTCAGCGACAGTTCATCGGGGAGTGGCAGAACGTAAGACGCCGAGGCGTATTTCTGATCCCAGGCGTCTTTGAGTCGGCTGGTGTAAAGGCCAAGGCTCAGCCTGTCGGTGGCCTGATAGTCACCGCCGAAGTAGGCAACCCACGGAGAGTCGACGGCACCGCCGTAGAATGTGACGAAACCGTCGCGCATGTTGCTGGAGACCGGCTGGCTCATGGAGTGCAAGCGACCGCCTTGCAGGGTCAGGCCCTCGAAGCTGTTGTTGATCGCCGTGACGCCGCGAAAGCTTTCCGGCAGCAGGCGAGAGTCGCCGAAAGCAACCACTGGTGTGGACGGGAAAACATCACCTACGTTCACGACGGTGTCGAAGGCACGGGCTTTCAGTGAGCCGCCGACTTTGGTGTATTCGTCACGGGCGCTGCCGTCCCCATCGACCGGCATTACGTCGAACGGGCTGCGCCCGCCGTTGCGTCCGTCACCGGTGTCGAGCTTGATGCCGATCATGGCAAAGGCATCGACGCCAACGCCGAAGGTGCCTTGGGTAAAACCGGACTGGAATCGCCCGATGATGCCGTGCGCCCACGCTTCGGAATAACCATTGCCGGTAGGGCTGGACTCGCCGTTGCGGTGGTCTCGGTTCATGTAGAAGTTGCGGTTGAGTACGGTCAGCGTGCTGCCTTCGATGAAGCCTTCTTTCTGCTCGTCGGCAAATACGGCAGCCGGTGCGACACCTGCGAGTGTCGAACACAGGGCCAGTGAGAGTGTTTTAAGTTGAGTCATGTGCGCTCCGTCTGATCGGCAGATTGTTATAAACATGTCGGCCTGGCTATTTTTATAAACCCGAGCGCTGCCAGTGGGGCACAATCTTGAAGTGGCGAAGATAACGCCAAGGTGACAGCCAGATTACAAATAGGTAATGAAGCACACGACGGCGTGTGTTTATTCAATAAAATGAAACATGCCTTGACCCGCGCAACCCGGCACTCAAGATCGAACACGGAGCGTCCAGAACGGCATGCGACGCAGCACGTCGCACGAGAGTCAAACCGCGTTGTGTATACCGCTGAGCGTGGGGGCGATGGCCCGTGGCGGAAATAAAAAAAAGCGCCCCGCAGGACGCTTAAAGATTCGCCCCGTCCAAAGGAGCAGGGAGCTGCTACAAAGGGCGAATGGGGGTGCAGCGGGTCGGGCATCAAAGGCATCAGCCTTCGGACTTGGTCGACCGCTCGGCCTTGGCGTTGTCGTCTGTATTGACGTACTGCTCGGCTTTATTGCTGCTGTTCTGTTCGTTGAAACGCAATTCCTGCGCCAGACGCATCTTGTCAGCGGCGATGCTTGCGTACTCGTTACCGTCGTCGGCGAAGGCTGCAGTGGCGGACAAGGCAGCTACGGCGAAGACCATCGACTTGATCAGTTTCATCATCATTACCTCTTGGGTGTGTAAGGGGTTCCTTAAGAGCGCGGTGCTCGTCAGGGATGAAACAAGCTTATGCCAGGGCAGCTAACAGGAAGGTGAGCAGAGAATGACAATACTGTTAGAAAGCTGACATTTACCAGATTACCGATTTGTAATGTTTCAGCCACTTTCTGGTTAGCACACACTTGTTAAGGTTAAGCCACATTCAAACGGAGACAAAAGAAAATGCGCACAGCCAAATCGTTGTTACTTGCTCTGGTTATCCTTTCGCCACTGAGTGCTTTCGCTTACACCACTGATGAAGTCAAAGCCACTACCGTGATTAAAGAGCACCAGGCCAGCGTACAGAAGTACGCCGCTATTCATAACAAGCCGATGCCTGAGATCAAGGAATACAAGTACGGCATGAAGCTGGACGTTGCCAAGGTCATTCGCAAATCCCCGGATCTGCAGACCTGTAGCGTGATGCCCAAGCTGATGACCTACGAGGACTCCAAAGGCAAGCTGAACACCGTGCAGTATCAGATCCTGAGCGGGTGCAGAAACAGCCAATGATTCTGAACCTGCCAGGGAGGCCACCCACCGTTACATCCCCCGTCAGCCCGGACCGTTATCCGGGCTGACTTTTTTATATGTGCCCCCCCCCGACACTCCTCGCTTACAACCCGCCAGACCGTTTATTCCCGCCTTTTTTGCAACATCACCGTCTTTGCGTGGTCAACGCAGACCCTGCTGTGTCGCATCGCCATGTGCCTGGACACCGCCCCGGTCCATCAAACACAGGCTCGGTTACGGTGATCGAGAAACTGCAATTACGGATTTTGGAATAACGGATGCTTGAGCTCGCTGCTGGTTTTATCTGCCTCACCTCGCTGCTGACCTATGTGAATTATCGTTTTATCGGTCTGCCCCCCACCATCGGCGTAATGGTCACTGCGCTGATGTTCTCGTTGCTGCTGCAAGGCCTGAGCTTTCTGGGCTATCCCGGCCTGGAAGATCGCGTCCAGCAGTTGATCGGTCAGATCGACTTCGGCGATCTGCTGATGAACTGGATGCTGTCGTTCCTGCTGTTCGCCGGGGCGCTGCACGTAAACCTTGCCGACCTGAAGAGCTATCGCTGGCCCATCGGCCTGCTGGCAACGTTTGGTGTGTTGATTGCCACCACCGTCATCGGCGCGCTGGCTTACTGGATTTTTGCCCTGTTCGGCTGGCACGTCAGCCCGCTGTACTGCCTGCTGTTCGGCGCGCTGATCTCGCCCACCGACCCGATTGCGGTGCTCGGCGTGTTGCGGACCGCCAATGCGTCCAAGCCGCTGAAAACCACCATCGTCGGTGAATCACTGTTCAACGACGGCACGGCGGTTGTGGTGTTCACCGTGTTGCTGGGCATTGCGCAACTGGGCGAGACGCCTACTGTAGGCGAAACCGCGCTGTTGTTTGTTCACGAAGCGGTGGGCGGTGTGCTGTTCGGCGGGCTGATCGGCTACGCCGTGTACCTGATGATCAAGAGCATCGAGCAGTATCAGATCGAAGTCATGCTGACGTTGGCGCTGGTGATCGGCGGCTCGGCAATGGCTTCGGAGCTGCATGTGTCCGGCCCTATCGCGATGGTCGTGGCCGGGCTGATCATCGGTAATCTGGGGCGCAATCTGGCGATGAACGACATGACCCGTCGCTACATGGACGGTTTCTGGGAGTTGCTGGATGACATGCTCAACGCATTGCTGTTTGCGCTGATCGGCATGGAGCTGTTGCTGCTGCCGTTCTCGTGGCAGCACTTGATTGCCGCCAGCCTGCTGGCCGTGGCGATTCTGCTCTCGCGCTTTGTCACCGTGGCCCCGGCCATTCTGCTGCTGCGTCGCTGGCGCAAGGTGCCGCACGGCACCATCCGCATTCTGACCTGGGGCGGTTTGCGCGGCGGCGTCTCGGTAGCGCTGGCGCTGGCCCTGCCCAACGGGCCGGAACGCGACTTGCTGTTGAGCATCACCTATATCGTGGTGTTGCTGTCGATCCTCTTTCAGGGCCTGACCATCGGCAAGCTGGTGAATGCAGTCACTCGCGAGCCACAGGCGAAAGACCCGGCAGGTCACTGATCAGACGAGGGCAGCGGCGCGCCGGTATTCACTGGGCGTCTGCTGCATTTCCACGCGAAAGTGCCGGTTGAAGTTGGACAGGTTGGCGTAACCGACTTCAAAGCAGATGTCTGACACCGACATCTCGCTTTGCAGCAGCAACCGGCAAGCCCGCTGAACGCGCAGTTTGCGCATCAGATCAATGAAACAGTGGCCGGTGGTGCGCTTGAAAAAGCGTGAAAAGCCCGGATCACTCATGTCCAGCCGTTGCGCGATGACCGACAGGCGAACATCACTGGTCAATTCGGTCAGCAGATAATCGAACGCCTTGTTGATCCGCTCGGAACTGCGCGCATCCAGCGTCGGTGCATAACAGGCGCTGGCCAGCAGGTGAGCGTCCTGGGTGGGCGCTTTCATCAGTGTGTTGACCAGTTGCAGGAACAGAATCAATCGCTCCAACCCCTGAGCCGGGCCAATCTGTTCAAGCAGTTGCGCCGCCTGCACCGCCGTTTTGCCAGTGAACTCCAGCCCACGACGCGCCTGCTCGAACAGACGCTGCAAGTCACCCACTTCCGGCAATGTGCCACGCAGCGCCAGCAACGCCGCGCCGTCGAACTGCAACACCACGTCACGCCCGGCCAGATGCTCGCCGGGAGCCAAGTCGCCGATCCAGTCGTGGGGCAGATCGGGGCCGATCAGTGCCACATGACCGGCACCGAACTCGCCGATGTAATCACCGGCGACCAGCCTGCCGCTACCCTGGCGGATCAGATGGATTTCAAATTCGGGGTGGTGGTTCCAGCGCGCCAGCGAGTAGGGATAGTCGTGCTCATACCAGCGAAAGCAATGATCGGGCTGCGGGAGGATGACCTCAAGCTCGGCGGGACGCTGCTCGAACAAGGCAGCTCGGCTGTCAGGCATGGATTGCGCCTTTTATCGTTATGAATGCTCTGTGCACGTACAAACATACGCCCTCCCGTTCGCCCAGCGCTAGCTCGCGATGAGGCCGGCGCTGGTACTTTTTTGCTTTCAGACCGCCAGGCAGGCTTCGGTTAAAAAAGTATCAGTCGAGCGTTCCTGCTGCGTTTGTTCACCCGCGCACAGGCTGCTGTAATCGGCTCGTCCATCAAGGCCGCTCAGCCGTGGTCAACAACAAAAACAATAGCTCCCGCCGAACAAGGCGCGCAGTGGAGAGCACTACGATGAATATCCACAAAGCACTTTGCCTGTCCGCAGGTGTGTCTGTCGCCCTCATCAGCCTTGCCAGTCAGGCCGTCGAAACCGTGACCATTGCCACCGTGAACAACGGCGACATGATCCGCATTCAACGCCTGTCGAAGATCTTCGAACAGCAGCACCCTGATATCAAACTCAACTGGGTGGTGCTGGAAGAGAACGTTTTGCGCCAGCGCCTGACCACCGACATTGCCACACAGGGTGGCCAGTTCGACGTGCTGACCATCGGCACCTACGAAACCCCGCTGTGGGGCGCCAAGCAGTGGCTGGAGCCGATCACCGACCTTGCGCCGGAATACGACCTGGAAGACATCTTTCCCTCGGTGCGTCAGGGCCTGTCGGTCAAAACCACCCTCTACGCCCTGCCGTTTTATGGCGAAAGCACGATCACCTATTACCGCACCGACCTGTTCAAGCAAGCGGGCCTGAGCATGCCGGAGCGCCCGACCTGGACGCAGTTGGGCGAGTTCGCGGCAAAGCTTCATCAGCCTGACAAGGGCGTGTACGGCATGTGCCTGCGTGGCAAGGCGGGTTGGGGTGAGAACATCGCGCTGCTCAGCACCATGGCCAACGCGTTCGGCGCGCGCTGGTTCGATGAACACTGGAAGCCCGAGCTGAACAGCCCGGAATGGGCTAACGCTGCGAACTTTTACGTCAACACCCTGAAAAACTATGGCCCGCCGGGCGTATCGAGCAACGGTTTCAACGAAACCCTCGCGCTGTTCAATAGCGGCAAATGCGCCTTGTGGGTGGACGCCAGCGTGGCGGGCTCCTTCACCACCGACAAGGAACAGAGCAAGGTGGTCGACAGCGTCGGCTTTGCGCCTGCGCCGGTTGAAGTGACCGACAAAGGTTCTTCATGGCTTTACGCCTGGTCGCTGGCGATACCGGCCACCTCCAGGCACAAGGATGCGGCCAAGGCATTTATTACCTGGGCGACGTCCAAAGCGTATATCCAGTTGGTCGCCGAGAAGGACGGCATCACCAATGTGCCGCCTGGTACCCGGACCTCCACCTACAGCGAGGCCTACCTCAAGGCTGCGCCGTTCGCCAAAGTCACGTTGCAGATGATGCAGCACGCCGACCCTGCACAACCCTCGGCCAAGCCTGTGCCTTATGTCGGCATTCAATACGTGACCATTCCGGAGTTCCAGGCCATCGGCACCTCGGTCGGCAAGCTGTTCTCGGCCGCTGTGACCGGGCAAACCACCACTGAACAAGCCCTCACTGCCGCACAGGCCGTCACCGAACGCGAGATGAAGCGCGCCGGTTATCCAAAGTAAACCGGCAGTTCTCACACTTATTGGACGGATGATGAACCCATGAAACGACTTGAAGGTAAAAGCGCGCTGATCACCGGATCGGCGCGGGGCATTGGGCGGTCTTTTGCGCAGGCTTACATCCGCGAAGGGGCCAGCGTGGCCATTGCCGATATCAATCTTGAGCGTGCACAAGCCACAGCAATCGAACTGGGGCCGAACGCTTATGCGGTCAGCATGGACGTGACGGATCAGGCGTCCATCGATCAGGCCATCGCCGCCGTGGTGGCGCAGACCGGCAAGCTGGATATCCTGATCAATAACGCGGCGCTGTTCGATC
Source organism: Pseudomonas sp. CFBP2511 (assembly GCF_030209255.1). Classification (NCBI taxonomy): domain Bacteria; kingdom Pseudomonadati; phylum Pseudomonadota; class Gammaproteobacteria; order Pseudomonadales; family Pseudomonadaceae; genus Pseudomonas; species Pseudomonas sp. CFBP2511. The sequence goes on from NZ_JARVSI010000047.1 coordinate 9,877, forward strand.
TTGCACCGATTGTGGATATCACGCGTGACAGCTACGAGCGGCTGTTTTCGATCAATGTCGCGGGCACGCTGTTCACCTTGCAGGCAGCGGCAAAGCAGATGATTGCTCAGGGCCACGGCGGCAAGATCATCAACATGGCCAGCCAGGCCGGCCGGCGTGGTGAAGCGTTGGTGGCGGTGTATTGCGCGACCAAGGCTGCGGTGATCAGCCTGACGCAATCGGCCGGGCTGGACCTCATCAGGCACGGTATCAATGTGAATGCCATCGCCCCTGGCGTAGTCGATGGCGAGCATTGGGATGGCGTGGACGCGATGTTCGCCCGCTATGAAAACCGCCCGCTGGGCGAGAAAAAGAAACTGGTCGGCGAGCAGGTACCCTACGGACGCATGGGCACCGCGGAGGACCTGACCGGCATGGCGATTTTCCTGGCCTCGGCCGACAGCCAATACGTGGTCGCCCAGACCTATAACGTCGATGGTGGCAACTGGATGAGCTGAGGTAAACGGGCTGCCGAGATGAGCCGAACCGCGCAAAAAGCCCAGTCGCCGCTTCCATTGCCGAGGCGATTGGCTAAGATGCGCGGACCGCCTGTTGTCTTGGCGGCTCATCAAGGAGCACGAATGTCCACTGAAGAGGAGATCGCCATTTCTGGCGGTACACCTATGATCCCCGATCAGCGCCGGGAGCTGATGCTGCGTCAGTTGCGCAAGCATCAGGTACTCAGCGTTCATCAGTTGATGGAGATGTTCGACTGCTCGCACATGACCATCCGCCGCGACATCGCTCAGCTGGAGCAGGAAGGCCGGGCCTATTCGGTCACCGGTGGCGTGCGCATCGCCAGCCAGGTGCACAGCGAGCCCAGCCATCAATCCAAAGCCGTGGTGGAACTGCCGCACAAGCAAGGCATGGCGCGGCTGGCAGCAGGTTTGCTGCACCCGGACATGACGATTTACCTGGACGCAGGCACCAGCACGCTGGAAATCGTGCCGCACATTATCGCGCTGTCAGGCATGACCGTGGTGACCAATGATTTCGGCGTGGTCAACGCACTGGCCGATGCTGCGCATGTGGATGTGATTCACACCGGCGGGCTGCTCGATCACCCGAACCGCTCCAGTGTTGGCGGGTTGGCGGCCGCAACGTTGCGGCAATTGGCAACCGACGTGGCGTTCATGTCCACCAGCTCGTGGGACTTGCAGCGCGGTACCACGACGCCGTCGGCCTTGAAAGTCGAGGTCAAGCAGGCCGCCATGCAATCAGCCTCGCAAACGGTGTTGGTCGCCACCAGCTCCAAATACGGCACCTTCGGCATGTACAAGGTGGCCGGGCTGGATCAGTTCGACACCATCATCAGCGACGCAGCCTTGGCTGAAGCCGCAGCCGACGGCATTCGCAAGCAGCGCATCGAGTTGCTGCTGGCCCCCGTGGGCGGTCGCTCAAAGTAGAGGTGGCCGCACTGGCTGATGCCAGAAGCCACAAATGGCAGGCGTAAAAAAACCCGGTCTCGCGACCGGGTTTTTTGTGTCTAGCCGACTAACCGATTACTCAGTTGCCCGACTTCTTGGCAGCGCGGGTACGCTCGCTTTCGCCAAGGATTTTCTTACGCAGGCGAATCGACTTTGGAGTCACTTCGCAGAGTTCGTCTTCTTGTACGAACTCCAGCGCTTGTTCCAGAGTGAAACGGATAGGCGGAACCAGAGCGATGGTTTCGTCTTTACCGGAAGCACGCATGTTGTCGAGCTTCTTGCCTTTGGTTGGGTTTACACCCAGGTCGTTGTCGCGGCTGTTGATGCCGACGATCTGACCTTCGTACACGTCTTCGCCATGGCCCAGGAACAGCTTGCCACGGGCTTGCAGTGTTTCCAGGGAGTAGGTCAGTGCCTTGCCGGTAGCAACCGAAACCAGAACGCCGTTCTGACGGCCGGACATGTCGCCAGACTTCATCACGTCGTAACGGTCGAAGATGCTGGTCAGAATGCCTGCGCCGGAAGTCAGGGTCAGGAATTCGTTACGGAAACCGATCAGGCCACGAGCAGGGATGTTGTATTCAAGACGAACACGGCCCTTGCCATCCGGAACCATGTTGGTCAGGTCGCCCTTACGGATACCGATCTGCTCCATGATCGAACCCTGGGATTCTTCCGGCAGGTCGATGGTGACGTTCTCGAACGGTTCGTGCTTGACGCCATCAACCATGCGGATGATCACTTCAGGACGACCAACACCCATTTCGAAGCCTTCGCGACGCATGGTTTCGATCAGTACCGAGAGGTGCAGCTCACCACGGCCGGAGACCTTGAACTTGTCGGCGGTGTCGCCTTCTTCAACGCGCAGGGCAACGTTGTACAGCAGTTCTTTGTCCAGACGTTCCTTGATGTTACGGCTGGTGACGAACTTGCCTTCTTTACCGCAGAAAGGCGAGTCGTTTACCTGGAACGTCATGGAAACGGTAGGTTCGTCAACGGTCAGCGGCTTCATCGCTTCAACGTTCTGTGGGTCGCACAGGGTGTCGGAGATGAACAGCTCTTCGAAGCCGCTGATGCAGACGATGTCGCCGGCAGCTGCTTCTTCGACGTCTACACGGTGCAGACCGTGGTGACCCATCAGTTTCAGGATACGACCGTTACGGCGCTTGCCGTTGGCGTCGATAGCCACAACCTGGGTGTTTGGCTTGACCTTGCCGCGAGCAATACGGCCAACGCCGATGATGCCCAGGAAGCTGTTGTAGTCCAGTGCCGAGATTTGCATCTGGAACGGGCCGTCACGGTCAACGGCAGGTGCCGGAACGTTGTCGACGATGGACTGATACAGCGGGGTCATGTCTTCAGCCATTTCGGTGTGGTCCAGACCGGCAATGCCGTTCAGGGCCGAGGCGTAGACGACTTTGAAGTCCAGCTGTTCTTCGGTAGCACCCAGGTTGTCGAACAGGTCGAAGATCTGATCCAGAACCCAGTCCGGACGCGCGCCTGGACGGTCAACCTTGTTGATGACCACGATTGGACGCAGGCCGGCTTCGAAAGCCTTCTTGGTCACAAAACGGGTTTGCGGCATAGGGCCGTCCTGGGCATCGACCAGCAGCAGTACGGAGTCAACCATCGACATCACGCGCTCTACTTCACCACCGAAGTCGGCGTGGCCCGGGGTGTCCACGATGTTGATGTGGTAGCCATTCCAGTTGATCGCGGTGTTCTTCGCGAGAATGGTAATACCGCGCTCTTTTTCCTGGTCGTTGGAGTCCATCACGCGCTCATCGTTGAGCTCGCCGCGCTCCAGAGTGCCGGATTGACGCAGGAGTTTGTCTACCAGGGTGGTCTTACCATGGTCAACGTGAGCAATGATGGCGATGTTGCGTAGATTTTCGATCACTTGTGTATCTCGATCAGAGGATTCGGTCTGCTGACTGTTTACAGGCAGCGATTACTATTTCGAGTCGGCAAAAGCCGTTACGGCATGACGACTGGTGTCGGGGGGCCGGTGACGCAAGCCACAGGCAAACAGCCCCGGGCACTTAGCTCGGTCGATAAACGCGCACATTGGCATGCCCCTCACTGAGCAAATGGTGAGCATGCAGGCGACTCATGACGCCTTTGTCGCAATACAAAAGGTACTGGCGCGTGTCATCCAGTGCCTTGAAACGGCTGTTCAGTGCGTAGAACGGCAACGTCTGTATCTCCACGCCGGGCACTTGCAGCGGCTGGTCTTCCTGGGCATCCGGGTGACGGATGTCGATGATGACCTGGCCGGCCAGCGCCTGGCTGACTTCTTCGATGTCGATATTGCGGCTCAGATCGTCGATGACCCGATCGATCGAAACCAGCTTGGCGCGCTCGAGCGCCTGCTCGAGAATCGCCATGTCGAACTGTTGTTCTTCGTACTCAACGCGATTTCGCTTGGCGTTGGTCTTCGGGTTGACCGAAATCACCCCGCAATACTCGGGCATGTGCCGGGCAAAATCGGCAGTGCCGATTTCAGTCGCCAGGTCCACGATGTCCTGCTTGTGGGTTGCAACCAGCGGTCGCAACACCAGTTTGTCGGTGGCCGCGTCGATCAGCGACAGGTTCGGCAGTGTCTGGCTGGCAACCTGTGAAATCGCTTCGCCCGTCACCAGCACGTCGATTTCGAGACGATCAGCCACAGCGGATGCAGCGCGTAACATCATACGCTTCAAAACTACACCCATATGACTGTTATCGACTTTCTGCAGAATTTCTCCGAGAACTTCCTCGAAAGGCACGCTGACAAACAGCACACGCTGCGAACTGCCGTACTTCTTCCAGATGAAATGCGCGACTTCCATCACGCCCAGTTCATGGGCACGACCGCCCAGATTGAAGAAGCAGAAGTGCGCCATAAGGCCGCGGCGCATGATCTGGTAGGCCGCAACGGTCGAATCGAACCCGCCGGACATCAATACCAGGGTCTGCTCCAGCGCGCCCAAAGGGTAGCCGCCCATGCCCTTGTGCTGGTCATGAACAACAAACAACCGTTGGTCGCGAATTTCCATCCGCACGACCAGATCGGGCTTTTTCAGCTCGATTCCGGCCGCGCCGCATTGCATGCGCAACTGGCTGCCGACGTATTTTTCGACGTCCATCGAGCTGAAATCGTGACGACCGGCGCGTTTGCAGCGCACTGAAAACATCGTGCCCGGCAACAGATCGGCGTAGTGCAGTTTGCACTTGGCGACCACGTCATCCATGTCGCCCAGCGGGTACTCGGCCACCTGCAGAAAGTTGGCAATCCCCGGCATGCAGCTTAGCCGGTCCCTTATGCCCTGCAGCACTTTGGGGTCGGTCAGACGGGTTTCGACCTCAAGGTTGTCCCATACGCCACCCACGACAATGTCCGCGTCCAGTTCACGGAGCACGGTACGAATGTTCTTGCCCAACTGCCGGATGAATTTCTTGCGCACCGGCGGGCTTTTGATGGTGATTTCTGGGAAAACTTTAACGATTAGTTTCATGGAAACAGAGCGTGAGGTGCCGACTGAAAAAGGGGGGCGCGGATTATAGCGGAAATTGCTCAACGTTTAACCAGTTATCGTACACGCAATCGTCGACGCACCAAAAAGAGTCAGCACAACAAATGACGGCGCCATAACGGTGCGCGATTTTCCCGGAAGACGCGTTTTCATCCCCTGAAAGCCGGCTTTTGAAGCAAAAAACCCAACTCGGGGCACTGGCATGCAAATTGCTCCCTTGTGAGGCAGGTTGCCTTGGCAGAATACTCGCGCCGGCATCACCCAAATTCAAGGGACCCAGCCTATAGAAGGCGGTCCTTAGCCACCCGGAGGACACCATGTCGAAGTCGGTTCAACTCATCAAAGATCATGACGTTAAGTGGATTGATCTGCGCTTCACGGACACTAAAGGTACGCAGCACCACGTGACCATGCCAGCTCGCGATGCGCTGGAAGACGACTTCTTCGAAGTCGGCAAGATGTTCGACGGCTCCTCCATCTCTGGCTGGAAAGGCATCGAAGCCTCCGACATGATCCTGCTGCCGGACGACGAAACCGCAGTTCTGGATCCGTTCACCGAAGAGCCGACCCTGATTCTGGTGTGCGACATCATCGAACCGTCGACCATGCAAGGTTACGACCGTGACCCACGCGCCATTGCTCGTCGCGCCGAGGAATACCTGAAGTCCACCGGTATCGGTGACACCGTATTCGCAGGTCCGGAGCCAGAATTCTTCATCTTCGACGAAGTGAAATTCAAATCCGACATCTCCGGTTCCATGTTCAAGATCTACTCTGAACAAGGTTCGTGGATGTCCGACCAGGACGTGGAAGGCGGCAACAAAGGCCACCGCCCTGGCATTAAAGGTGGTTACTTCCCGGTTCCGCCGTTTGACCACGACCACGAAATCCGTACCGCCATGTGCAATGCTCTGGAAGAAATGGGCCAGACCGTTGAAGTTCACCACCACGAAGTGGCGACCGCTGGCCAGAACGAAATCGGCGTGAAGTTCAATACGCTGGTCAAGAAGGCTGACGAAGTTCAGACCCTGAAGTACGTTGTTCACAACGTTGCTGACGCTTATGGCCGCACTGCGACCTTCATGCCAAAGCCTCTGTACGGTGACAACGGTTCGGGCATGCACGTGCACATGTCCATCGCCAAAGATGGAAAAAACACCTTCGCAGGTGAAGGCTATGCCGGTCTGTCCGACATCGCGCTGTACTTCATCGGCGGCATCATCAAGCACGGTAAAGCCCTGAACGGCTTCACCAACCCGGCAACCAACTCCTACAAGCGTCTGGTTCCAGGCTTCGAAGCCCCGGTCATGCTGGCCTACTCGGCACGTAACCGCTCTGCCTCGATCCGTATTCCTTACGTCAACAGCCCACGCGGCCGTCGTATCGAAGCACGCTTCCCGGATCCGGCAGCCAACCCGTACCTGGCCTTCGCGGCTCTGTTGATGGCTGGCCTGGACGGCATCCAGAACAAGATCCACCCTGGCGACGCAGCTGACAAAAACCTGTATGACCTGCCGCCTGAAGAGGCCAAAGAGATCCCACAAGTTTGCGGCAGCCTGAAAGAAGCGCTGGAAGAACTGGACAAGGGCCGTGCGTTCCTGACCAAAGGCGGCGTATTCAGCGACGACTTCATCGACGCTTACATCGCACTGAAAAGCGAAGAAGAAATCCGCGTTCGTACCTTCGTACACCCACTGGAATACGAGCTGTACTACAGCTGCTGATCCAGCCGCGCCAGCATTGATGGCGTAACAAGAGACCTCCTTCGGGAGGTCTTTTCGTTTGTGCACAGATTTTTTGTTTTTGTGCGGTAGCGGGATACCGAATGACCAGAAAAATACCGGGCAAACTTCTGGCTTGAATCCCAACCAGCAAGGCCAACCCCCCATGACACGCAGACTCCTGACCGCAGCAACCTTACTAGTACTGACGGGCAGCGCCATTGCCCAACAGGCAGCACCCAGCGTCGAATCCCGCGTCCTGCTGAAAAGCAAAACTTCCTGGGACGGCACGCCTTACACCTCCTATCCCGAAGGTCAGCCTGAACTGACCCTCCTGAAAATCAACATTCCTGCCAACACTGCGCTGAAATGGCATAGCCACCCGATACCCAACGCCGCCTATGTGGCCTCGGGTGAAATCACCGTAGAAACCCGGGACAGCAAAAAAGAGATTCGCCTGAAAAAAGGCGATGCTCTGGCGGAGATGGTAGACATCATGCACCGCGGCAAGACGGGCGATACACCGGTAGAACTCATCGTCTTCTACGCAGCCACAGAGGCAACGCCCTTGTCGCAATAGCCTCGCAGCAGCCCGTCAGTTGAGTGCAGCCTTTATGCAGCGTGAAGCTTTTTTCATTCACGGGCACTGGCTGCATACCAGCCAACTGAGCTTAACTCTGCACCTGTCCGCCCATAGATGGAGTAAATATGCGCCTGCTTCTCGCCACTTCCCTGCTGACCCTGACGTGCATGTCTTCCTGCTTCGCTTTCGCTGCCGAGCAGAAGCCTTCGGCTATCGAGCCATTGTTGCAAGCGATCAGCGAGCGTCTGACCATCGCCGATCAGGTTGCCCTGAGCAAATGGGACAGCGGCAAGGCCGTCGAAGACCCGCCGCGTGAGCAACAAGTCATCAGCGCCGCGCAGGCACGTGCTGCCGAGTTCAAGCTGAACCCCGACGATGTTCAGCGCTTGTTCCGCGCGCAGATCGAGGCCAACAAGCAAGTACAGAACGCCCTGCTTGCCCAATGGCATGCAGCAGGCAAAGCCCCTGATACAACCAGACTGAGCCTGGTAGACGACATCCGCCCGAAACTCGACCGGCTGCAAACCCAGTTGCTGCAGGCGTACGCCGCCTTCCAGCCACTGCGCAAGAGCGAGGACTGCAAGGTCCAGCTGGATGCCGCGCTGAAGCGTTACCAGACCGACGCCATTCATGATCAGGCGCTGGTATTGGCCACCGCTGATCTTTGTGCGGCAAAACGCTGAGACATCAGGCGGGTAGCGCAGCATGGGGCGATGTGTTCTATGCTGACGGCCACTTGTGCCATTGCTGTCGAGAGTCTCATGCGTCAAAGCCTGATTTGCCTGCTGCTGTTGATCAGCCTGCCTGCCCTGGCGCAGATCTATAAATACACCGATGCGAATGGCAACACGGCGTTCAGCAATCAGCCCCCCAACGGCACCAAAACCGAAGTGGTCGAGCTGCCGCCGCTCAACAGCATCGAAAAGCAGACGCCTGCCAGACCGGTCGTGAACAGCGCGCCGCAAAGCGCGCCCGAACCGACGCAGCAGCAGTCGCAACCGCTCACCGGCTACGACGTACTGGAACTGACCGATCTGCCCACCGACGAGGCGTTACGCGCCAACAATGGCACGTTCATCATCGGCGTGAAGATTCAGCCGCGCCTGCAACAGAACCATCGCCTGCAACTGCTGCTGGACGGCAATCTGTACGGGCAGCCCTCCAATCTGCCGCGCTTTCAGGTGGTCAATGCAGACCGCGGCGAGCACAGCTTTGCGGTGGTGGTGAAGGACGGCGAGCGGATCGTTCAGCAGAGTGAGACCATCACCCTGACCATCCAGCGCGTGCACCTCGGCAAACCATGAACAGACACAGGATGCGTAGCGTGCTGGCCTGGCTGGTGCTGCTGATGGCGCTGCCCGCCGCTGCCGACGTTTATACCTACATTGATGCGCAGGGTAATCGGGTGTTTACCGACCAGCCGCACAAGAATGCCAAACGCGTGGACATCCCGCCCAGCAACAATATGACCGGCACCCCGCCGACCAAAACCTTGAAGGCGCACCCCGCAAAACCCGCCGTGCAGCCGATGTTTCACTATCAGTTGCTGAGAATTCTGGTGCCAGAGCCCGACGCCACGCTGGTCAATCCCAGTGGCGACCTGATCGTGACCGTCACCAGCGAACCGGTGCTGCAACCGGGCCACAGCTATCGGCTGCTGCTCGATGGTGTTGCCGTCGGCCAGGCCGGACGCAGCCCGGTGTTCCCGCTGAGCAATGTGGATCGTGGCACGCATCAGCTGTCGGTCGAGATTTTCGACGAGATGGGTCGCGTTCTGGAAAAGACCCCGAACCAGCCGTTTCATCTGCAGCGTATTTCTCTGTCGCAAAAACGCGCGACCCATCCGTGCAAGGACGAGGACTACGGGGTGCGTCCAGAATGCCCACTCAAGGACAAGCCCGAGCCCAAAAGCAGCATCCTGCCTTTCTTCTGATCCCTCTAGAACCGATAGCACCTTTTTGGTGCACACATTGAACGCATACGCAACAATACAGCCCAATTTGGTTCAGGATTGCGCTTGAGAGAGCGCCGTATGCGGGCACGTTCGCCAAAAACGATCCGCTTTTGCAGATAAAGCGCTTCTTTTCGGAGCCTTGGTTTGTTTTTTGCAACTTCACTGATACAGCACCGTATGGGTGGCTTTGCTCCTGCTGGCGCAGGCCTGCCAGCACCAGCATTGCGCGACTGCAATGTGCCAAAAGAGGTCAATACGATTCATGACTATCAGCGACGCGCTGCACAGACTGTTACTGGATAACCTGACCACTGCCACCATTCTGCTCAACGCCGACCTGCGACTTGAGTACATGAACCCGGCAGCGGAAATGCTCCTGGCCATCAGCGGGCAGCGTAGCCATGGGCAATTCATCAGCGAGCTGTTCACCGAGTCGGCTGAGGCACTGAGTTCGCTGCGTCAGGCAGTGGAACAGGCACACCCGTTCACCAAGCGCGAAGCGATGCTCACCGCACTGACCGGTCAGACATTGACTGTCGACTATGCCGTGACGCCCATCCTCAGCAAGGGCGATACCCTGCTGCTGCTTGAAGTGCATCCGCGTGACCGACTGTTGCGCATCACCAAGGAAGAAGCCCAGCTGTCCAAGCAGGAAACCACCAAAATGCTGGTGCGCGGTCTGGCTCACGAAATAAAGAATCCGCTCGGCGGCATTCGCGGCGCTGCGCAATTGCTGGCCCGCGAACTGCCCGAAGAAAGCCTCAAGGATTACACCAACGTCATCATCGAAGAGGCCGACCGCCTGCGTAATCTGGTTGACCGCATGCTGGGCTCCAACAAGCTGCCGTCGCTGGCGATGACCAACGTGCACGAAGTGCTTGAACGGGTGTGCAGCCTGGTGGAGGCCGAGAGCCAGGGCTGCATCACGTTGGTGCGTGACTATGACCCTAGCATTCCCGACGTTTTGATCGACCGCGAGCAGATGATCCAGGCGGTGCTCAATATCGTGCGTAACGCCATGCAGGCCATCAGCGGCCAGAACGAACTGCGTCTGGGCCGGATCACCATGAGAACCCGCGCCATGCGCCAGTTCACCATCGGGCATGTGCGCCACCGACTGGTGAGCAAGATCGAAATTATCGACAACGGCCCGGGCATCCCGGCCGAGCTTCAGGAAACCATTTTCTATCCGATGGTCAGTGGCCGCCCGGACGGCACAGGGCTCGGTCTCGCCATTACCCAGAACATCATCAGCCAGCACCAGGGCCTGATCGAGTGTGACAGCCATCCCGGCCACACCACGTTCTCGATCTTCCTGCCGCTGGAACAAGGAGCAGCTTCGACATGAGCCGTAGTGAAACTGTCTGGATCGTAGACGACGATCGTTCGATCCGCTGGGTACTGGAAAAAGCCTTGCAACAGGAAGGCATGACCACACAAAGCTTCGACAGCGCCGACGGGGTGATGAGCCGTCTGGCCCGTCAGCAACCGGACGTGATCATTTCCGACATTCGCATGCCCGGTGCCAGTGGTCTGGACCTGCTGGCGCGGATTCGCGAGCAGCATCCACGTCTGCCGGTGATCATCATGACCGCCCATTCAGACCTGGACAGCGCTGTGGCGTCGTATCAGGGTGGTGCTTTCGAGTACCTGCCCAAGCCATTCGACGTTGACGAAGCTGTCTCGCTGGTCAAGCGCGCCAATCAGCACGCTCAGGAACAGCAAGGCCTGGACGTCGCACCCACGCTGACCCGCACCCCTGAAATCATTGGCGAAGCGCCAGCGATGCAGGAAGTGTTTCGCGCCATCGGGCGTCTGAGCCACTCCAACATCACCGTGTTGATCAACGGCGAATCGGGTACCGGTAAAGAACTGGTCGCTCACGCCCTGCACCGCCACAGCCCACGCTCGGCTTCGCCGTTTATTGCGCTGAACATGGCGGCGATTCCGAAGGATTTGATGGAATCAGAGCTGTTCGGTCACGAGAAAGGTGCCTTCACCGGCGCGGCCAACCTGCGTCGCGGTCGCTTTGAACAGGCTGATGGCGGCACGCTGTTTCTCGATGAAATCGGCGACATGCCGGCCGACACCCAGACCCGCCTGCTGCGCGTGCTGGCCGATGGCGAATTTTATCGGGTTGGCGGGCACACGCCGGTCAAAGTCGATGTGCGGATCATTGCCGCGACTCACCAGAACCTGGAAACCCTGGTGCAGGCCGGGAAATTCCGTGAAGACTTGTTTCACCGTCTGAACGTGATCCGTATTCATATCCCGCGCATGTCGGACCGTCGCGAAGACATCCCGACCCTGGCCAAACACTTCCTGAGCCGCGCCGCGCAGGAACTGGCGGTCGAACCCAAGCTGCTCAAAGCCGAGACCGAGGAATACCTCAAGCATCTGCCGTGGCCGGGCAACGTTCGTCAGTTGGAAAACACTTGCCGCTGGATCACCGTCATGGCCTCGGGCCGTGAAGTGCACATCAGCGACCTGCCGCCGGAACTGCTCAGCCTGCCGCAAGACGCCGCACCGGTTACCAACTGGGAACAGGCGCTGCGTCAGTGGGCCGATCAGGCGTTGTCGCGCGGTCAGTCCAGCCTGCTGGACAGCGCGGTGCCGACCTTCGAGCGGATCATGATCGAAACCGCCCTCAAACACACCGCCGGTCGCCGCCGCGACGCTGCTGTGCTGCTGGGATGGGGCCGCAACACCTTGACCCGCAAGATCAAGGAACTGGGCATGAAAGTCGATGGCGGGGATGACGACGAGGCTGATGAGGGCTGAGTGGTTATATGATGGTCGTTGGTGCCAATGCTCCGCATTGGCATGCATTTCGAAACACTCTGCGCCGCGCCTACTATTCAAGGCAGGACGCAGAGCGCCCAGAACTGCATTCCCACGCGGTGGACTGCCCCCCGGAAGTTGGACAGTTTTAGCTTGCCGCCTGAGTCCTGTAT